>JAIORK010000009.1 GCA_021108215.1 bacterium
CATCCGTATACTCAGTGATCCCGTGGAACTGGCTTGATTGAATCGCGGTCTCTGTATGCTTCGCTCCGCCCAAGCCATAGATATTATCCGATACCGAATTCATAGCATTACCGATGCCATCCACATACCAGGTCTGGGTACGGCCCAGCTCATTAACCGCATCCGTATACTCCGTGATCCCGTGGAACTGGCTTGATGTAATTTCTGTCTCCGTATGCTTCGCTCCGCCCAAGCCATAAACATTATCCGAAACCGAGCGCGCCGCATTTCCCACACCTTCCACATACCATGTCTGGGTACGGCCTAAATCATTGACCGCATCCGTATACTCCGTGATGCCGTGGAACTGGCTTGATGTAATTTCTGTCTCTGTATGTTTCGATCCGGTCAATCCATAATTATTATCCGAGACCGACTTGGTCGCGTTTCCAACACCATCTTGGTACCAGGTCTGCGTACGGCCCAATTGATTGGTCGCATCTGTATATTCTGTAATGCCATGAAAATCACTGGATTGAATTGTGGTCTCAGTATGCAAAGATCCGGTCAATCCATAAATATTATCTGAGACCGACTTGGTCGCATTGCCCACGCCATCAACATACCATGTCTGAGTGCGACCCAATTCATTCACTGCATCGGTATATTCGGTAATACCATGGAAATCGCTGGACTGAATCGTCGTCTCCGTATGCTTCGAACCACCCAAACCAAAAACATTGTCTGAGACTGATCTGGCCGCATTACCCACACCGTCAACATACCAAGTCTGCGTACGACCCAGCTCATTAACCGCATCCGTATATTCGGTCACACCATGGAATTCACTGGACTGAATCGTCGTCTCCGTATGCTTGGCGCCTTCCAACCCAAATACATTGTCCGAAACCGATTTGGTCGCGTTCCCAACGCCATCTTGGTACCATGTCTGCGTGCGACCCAATTCATTCACCGCATCTGTATACTCATTCACACCATGGAATTCACTGGACTGAATTGTGGTCTCGGTGTGTTTCGATCCGGTCAATCCATAATTATTATCCGAGACCGACTTGGTCGCGTTTCCAACACCATCTTGGTACCATGTCTGCGTACGACCCAAGTCATTTACCGCATCGGTATATTCTGAAATACCATGAAACTCGCTGGATTGAATTTCGGTCTCCGTATGCAACGAACCCTTCAATCCATAAATATTATCTGAAACCGATTTGGTCGAATTTCCAATTCCTTCTTGGTACCAGGTCTGTGTGCGGCCCAATTCATTGGTCGCATCCGTATACTCGGTAATACCGTGAAAATCACTGGACTGGATTGTGGTCTCCGTATGCAACGCACCTTTTAATCCGTAAACATTGTCCGAAACCGACTTGGTCGAATTCCCAATTCCTTCTTGGTACCAGGTTTGCGTACGACCCAATTCATTCACCGCATCTGTATACTCGGTAATACCATGGAAATCGCTGGACTGAATTGTTGTCTCAGTATGCTTCGAACCACCCAAACCAAAAACATTGTCCGAGACTGATCTGGTCGCATTACCCACACCATCTTGGTACCAGGTCTGAGTCTGGCCCAATTCATTAATTCCCACGGTATATTCATTCACACCGTGAAATTCGCTGGACTGAATCGTGGTCTCGGTATGCAAAGATCCTTTTAATCCAAAAACATTGTCCGAAACCGACTTGGTCGCGTTTCCGACACCTTCGCCATACCAGGTCTGGGTGCGACCCAATTCATTCACCGCATCCGTATACTCGGTAATGCCATGGAACTCACTGGACTGAATTGTGGTTTCGGTATGCAACGCGCCTTTTAAGCCATAAATATTATCTGATACTGACTTGGTCGCATTGCCTACATTTTCCTGGTACCAAGTCTGTGTGCGGCCCAACTCATTGGTCGCATCCGTATATTCTGTGATACCGTGATAATCGCTGGATTGAATCGTGGTCTCCGTATGCAAGGCGCCTTTCAAACCATAAATATTATCTGATACTGATTTGGTCGCATTGCCTACATTTTCCTGGTACCAAGTCTGTGTGCGGCCCAACTCATTGGTCGCATCGGTATACTCGGTAATGCCATGAAAATCACTGGATTGAATCGTGGTCTCCGTATGTTTGGAACCACCCAAGCCATACGTGTTATCCGAAACCGACTTCATTGCATTCCCAATACCTTCAACATACCAGGTCTGGGTACGACCCAATTCATTGGCTGCATCTGTATACTCGGTAATGCCATGAAACTCGCTGGACTGAATTGTGGTCTCCGTATGCTTGGCACCTTCCAACCCAAATACATTGTCGGAAACCGATTTCACCGCGTTTCCAACGCCTTCGGCATACCAGGTCTGCGTACGACCCATCTCATTGACCGCATCGGTATATTCTGAAATACCATGGAACTCGCTGGACTGAATCGTCGTCTCGGTATGCTTGGATGCTTTAAGACCAAATACATTGTCGGAAATCGATTTCACAGAATTCCCCACACCCTCTTGATACCATGTCTGGGTACGACCTAATTCATTCACCGCGTCGGTCTGCTCTGTAATACCATGAAACTCACTGGACTGAATTGTGGTCTCCGTATGCAAGGCACCCTTTAAACCAAAAATATTATCCGAAACTGATTTCACAGAATTCCCCACACCTTCAGCATACCAGGTCTGGGTACGGCCCAATTCATTCACCGCGTCGGTATATTCAGTGATCCCATGAAAATCACTGGACTGAATCGTGGTCTCCGTATGCTTGGCGCCGCCAAGACCATAAACATTGTCCGTAATCGATCGCGTAGCGTTACCGACTCCCTCGGTATACCAAGTCTGGGTGGTTCCTAATTCGTTGATTGCTTGCGTATATTCGGTAATACCGTGGAAATCACTGGATTGAATCGTTGTCTCAGTATGTTTGGAACCGCCCAAACCATAATTATTATCTGATACTGATTTCACCGCATTCCCAACACCTTCTCCATACCAAGTCTGAGTCGTTCCCAACTCATTGACCGCCTCGGTATGCTCCGTGATACCATGGAATTCGCTGGATTGAATCGTCGTCTCAGTATGCAAAGATCCTTTCAGGCCGTACGTATTGTCCGATACTGATTTATGTGCATTGCCCACACCCTCGCCATACCAAGTCTGAGTACGACCTAATTCAGTTTTGGCATCCGTATACTCAGTAATACCATGATACTCGCTGGAGGTAATTTCGGTTTTGGTGCTGCGGGCGCCTTTCAAACCGTAAAAATTCTCGGTCTCTGATTGAATGGCATTTCCAATACCATCTTGATATTTGGTTTTGGTAATACCCAGGCCGTTTTTCGCTAAAGTTTCTTGTGTGATGCCATTATGCTTGCTGGCGGTAATTTCCGTTGCTGTTTCAAGCGCGCCTTTAAGACCATAAATATTTTCCGACTTACTTCTGACGGCAATTCCATAAGGACCATCGGATTGGGTATCAAAAAAAGTCTCCGTCACCCCTAACTCATTGGTAGCTTTGGAATACCGCTGCAAACCATGGCGGACATCCATATCCACTTCGGTTACAGTATAAAGTGCACCTTTCAAACCAAAATTATTCATTGAGGTATTCACCGACTCCAAGCCTGTCTTGGGATCAAACCCCGAGCTCTCAGTTGTTCCATACGCACTCTTTGAAACCCGGTATGTGGTAATCCCGGTATCGGCATCAAATTGGGATTGAGTCACTGTCTCGCGCGAAGCGTACAAGCCAACCTTGCCGTGACGAATGGTCTCAATCGCATCGCCATGGATGTCATAGGCGCTTTCTGTTTTTCCCAAGTCATCTTCCGTGGTATTGCTCTGAATACGGCCGAATTCATCGTAAGCATAGTTATTGCTGACTTTATAGCGACCGTCAAGCAACCCGTAATTGTCATTTTGTTCTGAATACTGAACCAACGAATCCTTATCAAATTCTTTTTTCATTGTTGTCAAAAGATTTTTACTCATAGAGGTCGTCATAAATCCATTGCCATCATAATCATTGACCGTCAGCGTATTGCGGCTGTATTCAACACCATATTGATCGTAGCGAACATTCTGGGTAGCCAGACCGTCAATATTAAACTCGGTCATGGTAACCCCCTTCAAATCCGTCTCCTTGCTGCTGGTCAAATATCCGCTGCCGTTATACAAGTTAACCGTCCATTGATCCCGCGCATGTCCGTAGGTATTGACACGATGTGAAATTGCCACCAGTTCATCAATATTATAAAAATTTTCTGTCGTGCCATTGGCGTCCTCGGAACGGCTAAAGGTCATATAGGCATTGTTGTCGTATTCGTAGGTCGTATGTTCCGTCTTCGGAAATCCAAATTTCTTTTCTTTAGTGGTTTCCCGCATCAGGCCGTCTTTATCAAACTTGTTGTGGTCCGTATAGCGATCTGTATCTGTAATGCTGCTAACCATTTCGCCATCATCATAAGTATATGACGTGGTCTTTTTCTTAGGAAACCCATGAATATCCACCCGGACACTTTCTTGCGTCAAGCCATCAGCATCAAAAGAATTACGTGTTTGACCACGCTCATCCAGTTGAACACTGCTTTCAACATCTCCGCCCGCATCATAAAAATTATAGGTCCAGTGCTCACGAGGAAAACCGTGGTAATTAATGCGATGAACCTTGACCGGAAGTTCATTCTCATCATAGTAGGTAATGGTTTTACCTTTGACATCATAACTCACCGAAACCGAAAGCATCCCGTCTTTGTAGGTCCGCTCTTCCTCGGTTTTACGGGGATAACCAATCTCGTTTTCACGCACAATTTTTTTAGGATCACCGTCTTTATTAAAGGTGGTTACCGTCTTGCCCTTGTCATCCGTCAACAAAGACTGAGCAATTTTACCTTTGGCGTATTCATTCACCGTAAATTTTGTCCGGCCCCATTGATCCGTCAGAAAGGTTTCAATCGGCTGTCCGGAGCCATTGTATTTAGTCTCAGTAACCCCGCTCGGACCTTCCTCTTTACTCGTAATCATATGCTCGCCGGCATACTGATACTTGGTGACAATCACTTTTCCATTGTACTTGGTATAAGTTGTTTTCTCTGGTTGGTCCGAGGTTGCATCCCGGTTCACCGAAACCTTAATCCCAAACGGCCCCTGGGTATAGCTGGCGCGTTTCCCGTTGGACGTAATACCATAGGTCGTGATTTCAACCACACCGCTGTTTTTAATCATCACCTTACGTTCTGCCAATTTGGTATCTTCATTATAATTCGTCAGTGTTCTACTTTTTCTATCCTGACTTACGCCGGAAACCAGACGATTGGCATCATCATACGTATAGTTTGTAACCGAATCCTCATTTTTCGTCCGAATGCGGTTACCTTTGGCATCATAAGTGTTCTGGGTTTGATTACCGTATTGATCGCTCTCTATCAGCACGTTACCATTATCATCATACTTTTTCGTTACTACTGTAGAATAAACCTGGCCGCCGAATTTATAGGTGATAATCTCTGAAGAAAAAACCAAATTACCCTTCTCGTCAACCACGTTGGTAATCTTGGTCTCGCTATTATCGCTTTTGGTACCGACAACTTTTCCGGTTTCATCATAAATTGTTAATTTTTCTGTCGGCTGGGTCCCGTCCTTGGGTTCGGTTTTCTCATTGCGGGCAATAATTCTGCCTTCGGCATTGGTTTCATATGTATAGGTATGACGGCCGCCGGCATTTTCCATCTCAATGACGCGTCCTTGGTCGTCATACTTCTTCGTGGTGATATCCTCAATCATCCCATCAGCCGTGGGCATCATTTTAATCTCTTTTTTCTCTGTCAAAACACCCTTTGTGTTCACAACATTTTCAAAGGTAGTCTTGATGCCATTTCGGGTCTCTTCAACCATTTGTCCATTTTCATATTTCTTTGTAACAACCTTCCCGGCAGAATCACGTTCTACCACGCCGACTTTCTCGCCATCCTCATTGTATTGATTCTCGATATCGGTCCGGATATTGTTGCCGTCAATTTTGGCAACCACTTCACCATTTTTAGGATCAAGAATATTTGTGACCGTTTTGTTGGTCGCAAGATCGGTTTCCACATAACTGACTGTTTTTCCATCCTCATTTTTAATATAATTAGAGAAAATTTTACTGCCCTGCGAGTCCGTCGCCTGAACCGCATTGCCATCAGAATCGAACAGTTTGGTAACCACGCCGGCTGCCGAACGCTTAACCATTTTTTGCAATTTCCCGGTCGCTGATTTGTAGTACTTAGTACGCGATATCACCGTGCCGTTGGGATCCAGTTCCTCCGTCGGCATGCCGTCTTCATACAGCGTTACTTTGCCGTAGGGATCAACCGCTTTGGTGAGCTGGCCCTTCTCATTATACTGTCTGACTTCGCCGGTCATCAACGTAATCGTAATTTCCGACTCGCCGCTCACATCCATCACCGAGGTGCTGCGAACGTTCTTTCCCTGATCTTTTAACTGTTTCATGATCTTGGGAAGAACTTTTTCCTCCACCACTCCGGCATTGGACAGGGATACCCCTATAAATAATAATAGAGTACCCAAGAGTGCGAGCGTCCCCAGCCAATTGATCCTGCCAAAGACTAAACTCGAAGAATTCATTTTTTGATACGCATGAATGGAAGCCATGACGGTTCCTCCTTAACAACTGAATTATTTGTAAAAATATTAATAAATATTGTTTTTTTTCCTTTGATTAAAGTATATCACACCAACCACGGGAATACAAATATCGCCGTTTCATAATATCCTTTGTTTACAGTGATTTTGTTGAATTTTATCTTTTTGGCAATCTATTGTAAAAAAACCGAAAAATTCTCTGCTCCGAAAAAAAACGAAAATTATCCAAAAAAACTCCAAATGGAACCTGTTTTTTTCTTAACAACAATTTCTGTGTCGGTTTTAAAAAAACACAAATTACTGAAAAACTTTATCCTGCCTGCATTTTAATGCACTCTTTCCCAAACAACTTACCGGCGCTTTGTTCCCTTACCTCAGATAATACTCCTGAGATACTATTATTTTCCAACACACCTCAAAAAAACGACTTGCAATTTTTTTATCTTTAACCTTTCCCGCCTCATCAGTATCCCGCATTCACGACTGACCTATTAAAAATATGCTTTATGAATAATACCCATTAAATTTATGCTATACTCATAAAAACTATTTGGAGTAATGCATGCCTTTGACAACACCTCAGCCTTTTCATTCCAAGATACGCTTTGGTATCTTGCTGGTATCATTATCCGGTTTTCTACAAATCTTTTCGTTCCCTAATTTTTTACTGACTGGCTATTCCGGCTGGCACAGTTTTTTGGCCTTGGTCAGTTTTATACCTTTCATATATATATGGCGGCAAAATGACTGGTTTCGTTCTTTTGGCTACGCCTGGCTTATGGGTTTTATCTATTTCACCGGCATTTTGGCCTGGGTCCGGTTGATTGGCAGAAACACCAATATTGACAATGCCTTTGCCTGGCTTCTCTTTGCCATCTTCGGCGGTGTTTACTTTGGACTGTTCAGCGCTACTGCCAAAGCCATCCGTCAGCGCCTCCACTGGCCGGACCACTTTATTCTTCCGGTTGTCTGGGTTGCTTGGGAATACCTGCGCGGACACATTCTTACCGCCGGCTGGCCCTGGGGAAGTTTGGGGCATACGCAGTATGCAAATCCGGCTTTTCGTCAGCTGGCCTCGGTCGTTGGTGTCGGCGGCCTATCCTTTCTTGTTCTTTTCATCAATATACTGGGCACTGATCTATTGGAAAAATTTGTCCGCCAAACCCGCGGTCTTCCTCCGGCATGGCGTTCCATCCCGTTTTCCCTGGCAAGCTTACAGGATGCTCTCCGAAAAAAAACCATCCAGACAGTCGTTATCGCATCAATCATCCTGCTCGGGATTTTCTCCGGCGTCTATGTGGTTATCGAGACCCTGCTGTTTGTCAATCTCCCGAAAAATACGCTCACGGTGGCATTGCTCCAGGGTAACATCAATACACGGCAAAAATGGGATAGTACCTACCGGAAAAAAGCCATGGCAACCATGCGCGATCTCCATCAAACAGCCGCCAAGCAACACCCTGATCTGATTGTCTGGGCTGAATCCTGTTTCCCGGGTATTCTGGAATTTGAACCCCTCCAAAAATGGAATAATCAACTGCGCAGCCTTATACGTGAAAGCGGTATTCCTACACTACTGACCAGCAATGAATATCTACAGGAAAAAGATCTGGAAAAAAAACCGGTCTGGCACCATTACAACAGCGCTTTTTATCTGGGCAAACAAGGTCAAACTTTGGGGCGGTATCGCAAAATCCACCTGGTCCCTTTTGGCGAATATATTCCATATAATTTTCTAAAACGCTATCTCCAGACGGTTGTACAGGAACCCGTCCCGATTGACTTTGAACCCGGAGATGATTATTCCAATTTCCGGCTTGATCCTGTGAATTTTTCCGTACTCATTTGTTATGAAGATCTTTTCGAGGAACTTGGATATCAACTTGCGCGGGAGGGTGCTGATTTCTTCTGTGTTGTCGCCAATAACAGCTGGTCCGGCAACTCCGCCATGAGCTTCCAGCATACCGCCATGTCTGTTTTTATAGCGGTTGAGCACCGGGCCTATATCGCCAAAGCGGACATGACCGGGCCAACCTGTGTGGTGGATCCCTGGGGTAATATCAGCGATGCCTTGCCCTATTATAAAGAAGGGGTCAAACTTGTCCAAATCCACCCCCGGCAGTTCAAAACATTCTTCACCCGTTTCGGAAATATCATCCCTTTTTCTTTATTACTATTATTTATAGGTATGCTGGCATCTCTCTTTTTTCGTCGCAAATCGAAAAATCACACTTCCCCGGAATCATTGCCTCGCTGAAACACATCTCCCCCGGTTTATTGCTGCAATTGGAATCGCCGGTGATCCATTTTCATTCGCTCCATGCGCGGATCCGCGAGTCCGTTTTCCTGCGAACTAAAATCCAGCGCCTGCTCGGCAAATGAATCTTTCTTGGCAATTTTTTCCAGCTTCTCCCGTTTTTTTCCACGGGCAATCAATCTGCCGGTTTGATCGTATTTCATATAATGCTTGTCACCATTTCGCGCCTCAATTTCTTGGTGAATCTCCGAAATTTTTCCGGATTTATTTTTTGAATAGTGATAACGTGTGGTTGACCCGTCCAATTGGCGGCGACACGTCAGCATGCCGGAACGGTAATCCCTTTCTTCGAGAATACTGCCCTGCTCTCCATAGAGCACAACCGTATAGACATCTGTTCCCTGCCCCGTATAGTGATACGTGCGGGTTTGATCTCCTTGCGCCAACAAGATCAATCGCCCTTGGGCGTCATACTCTGATTGTGCGAGTCCATCCTCGGAACGCTGCGCCACATAGACTTTAGAAATCTCTCCTTTTGCCGTGTATTCATAATCGTAAACTTTATTCACGCCGCCTTCCGTCTCGGAAAGCAGCCGTCCTTCCAGATCATAGTGCTTGATGCAAGCGGTACTTCCTCCGCCCGAGGTCTTTTCCGTCACACCTGAAGTCTCATAAACAAATTCGTGACGCACACCTCTCCTATCCACCACATCAAGCACACGTCCTTTTTCATCACGTTTGACATTTTTCTCAGACTGCAACTCCTTGGCCATGGTCAAGGCCTTTTTGGTTTCCTGGGGTATCGCCTCGCCTGTCAGTGCCACCTTTAAATCTTCAAGCATGCGGCCGTTGTTCAATAAAAATTCGGTCACCTGACTCAGCCAGGATGCTTTGTATTCTTTGCCGAATATTGATTGCATGACATTGATGAGCGGTTGCATATTGGATGCTTCCAGTTCATCCAATATGCTTTCCCGGATTTTCGTAAGATCCATCTGCCGAAGTATTGCCAACATCGCTTTCCGTACCTCCCGCACACCCACACTGTTAAGAGATATTTTCCGCTTAACCGTTTTTTCCTTTTCAGGAGCATCCATTTGGGTCGATACCACCGCTCCTTTTACTGCTTGTTCATCAGCAAGCTCAGGTATTGCCGCAGACATTTTTAATGCCTTGCTGCCGACAGAAGCGGGTTCCGCCTTGTCCGCCGGAATCAAGCTGCCGCCGCCCAGCACCACACCTTTGGGATTCCGGTTGAAGGTATGCTGCCGCCGGTTGGTTTGCACACTTGCCGCCTGAACACCGATTGACTTGTCTTTGCCGCCAATCGGACCCGCAACCACCGTGTTGGTATTCAGCGTAAGGGTTTCACTAAAAAACTGGTTGTCTTTGGTCCCGGTTTTTACCCAGGCAAATCCCAAATACTCCCGGCTATAGGCAAACTGTAAATAGCGATACTCTGTGTGCTGTTGGCCGGACTCAGGATCTGTCACAAGTCGGGTCTCAATATCATATGAATAACCACAATGCCCGACAAACTGAGGATTGTTGTAATTATCACTGTTGTAACTGTCATATTTTTGCGGGCTCTGCCGGCTCCACTCGCTGGTCATGACCGTTTCTTTCTTCCCCTCAGTCAAAACCTCCTTGGTGAACAGTGTCTGGGTAAACCGGATATTATTGAACCGGGATAAGGTTGATCCGTCGGTTTGAATATCGATTTCAACATCAGCAATCATATCCAAATCACTCTGGGTTAAGGCTTCCGCCATTTTTTCACCAAGTGTACTGTGCCCGCCGGAGGTTTCTTTTTCAGTATATTTTTGTTTGAGCAGCTGCTTAATAAAATCAATGGCAGTTTGGCCGTTTAGCGCAACCGTATTGTCGGCATTGGATTGCGAAACATCCGCGCCCAGGGATTTTAATTGGCTGCCGGTGTAATAAAACCCGGATGTATCATAAGAAACTTCACCGACCCACTGATTGCCCGCTGTATCTGTAAACCGTTCAATGGCGCCGGTCCAATACGATTTCACACTGGTGGTCGGTGAATAGGTGTGCACCACCCCCCGGCTATCTGTCCAGGTTTGGAGGTTCCAGTAGGCATCCAAGGTCATGGTTGTGCCATCCACTGCCACGCCGTCAATTTTTTCCATACGGTCTCCGCTGTACGTATAGACAAACGTGCCCATCCCGCCCTGGGTACGATCCCTTTTATGCGTACCGGGATTCCAAACCGTCATACCCTTGTCATCCTGACTGGATGCAATATCATTCATCCCGACAAACGTATATAATGTGGTTTGTCCGTCTTCGCGCAACCCTGCGGCACTGGTTACAAACTGCCCGTCATTGTAATAGGTGATGGTCTCATCCCAGCTATTCATGTTGCTGAGAACTTGTTTGTTTAAAATACCGGTCTCAGTATAATATTCCTGACCATGGCCGTTGTGCAATCCCCACAGATCCGTATAAGTAATATCGGCTGCCGTATGATAGCGCCCTTCCGGTGTCGATGTATACACCCACAAGGTTGTCGCACCGCCATAACTGGTACGATACCGCCTTACAGTATCCGCCTGATGGTAATCGCCATTGAGAACCCATAATTCCGTTCCCTGGTTATCGGTCACCGTTGCGGAATAAGGGCCATCCGGTGTCACTGCATAAACAATCAGCATCTCCGTGACATACAATGCCTGATGAAAGATAACTCTAACAATTGACGGAAAGTGTTCCTTGGCGCCATCTTTACCATACTCGGACAGCTCAAGCTGCTCCACTGTCTTGATGTCACCGTACCGGACCACTTTGCTGTTCAACTCTTTGTTATGATAATTATAATAAGTCCACTGTTCCTGCTCAGCAACCGGCTCATCATAGGCCGCCGTAGCAGATTTCTTTTCCACACCATCTTGGTCGTAATAAACAATTTTTTCATCAAACTTACAATTTTTAACAGGTACCCGGCGTTCTCGTTTCATCAAACCGGTTAAACTGTATGTTTGATAATAGCTTCTCCATTTCCGCCATTTCTTCTTTTCATTCTTTCCGGAACCGCTTGAATACGCCTTATGGGTATATCCATAATAAGGACGCCCCTTGTAATCATTCCATTTCACGGTTACAAAAGAATGACATGTCCACCCGACCCTGCTCGGGCTGCGCGAGGTTATTTTGGAACCGTCATCATCAAAGGACGCGGACCAGTATGGAATCCCGGTGTCTGGATTATTGTAGTTCTCAAAACGGGATTTAGTGTATTGCGAAAAAATGGACTTATTCTTCTTAGGACTCCAGCTAGCGCCTTTGACTGCCATTCCATTCCCGTCAAACGATGTGCGTGTGTGTCCCCGGCCATTACATTTATATGTGCGGGAGCTACTATTGAGTCCGGTGGATTTATTCACATTATAGGTCGCCCATGTTCTCTGGCTCCCGTTTTCCCCAAAATCACGTGTGCTGTATGAATGGGTCACAAATCCATTTTTATCTGCATAATTTCGATTAGATCCAATTAGCGTGGTTGATAATGTCTCTGACGGAATACCGCTCCAGTGTAACGGCCCCGTAGTAACATGCGAAATACGGTCCCCGGTTCCTGCCGCGTAATTATTATACACATCTTTTTGATAACTCGCCGGCAACCCGTGTTCATTGTAATATTGCCAGATCTTGGTCATCGGGTTTTCAGAATATGTTTTCCGCTTCATTCCCGTCGCGCCGTCCCATTCAGCAGTATAAATATCCGTCTTTCTTCCGTAACGGGGGCCCAAATAACTTCTGGATATCGTTTTTGTCTCGACACCCTTTTCATTAAAAAAAGTTTCGCTCCTGCCCAGTCCGTTTCTGGACTTGGTCCTTTCTTTTATACCGGAATAGGCATTTGTCTGAATATAATAGGTCACGTTGCTCCGCCCTTTGTATGCGCCGTAATGATTTTCAGTCAGCATCTCGACGGCAAAACCATTCCGGTTATGCCTGGTTGTCGTTGTTGTCACGAGACTTCTCTTATCCTTGCGGGAATAAGATTTGGCAACGGTTGTTTTGTTTAATCCTGTGTTTTTATTGACGGCAATGGATGTCACTGTCATATATGCCAATCCAACATTGGAATAAGTGGTGCTGGTGGCGGCAAAGCCATTGTCAGTATAGTCAGTCTGGGTTATTCCCATGCCGTTGATGGCTGTGGAACTGGACAGCAGACCGTTGTCGCGCGTTTGAAAGGTATTCTTGGTCACCTGAACACATCCCAAATTATACTGCCGGTTTAACAAAACAGTGGACTCTGTTTGGGCGCCGGTTTCAGAATGGTACCGGGTCCATGTTTGGGATAAATCAGAGTAACTAAAGGTGCTTTTATTCAACCCGGTGTTACGGTCGGCATCCACAAGGGTGTTGCTCTGGCGGCCCCCTTTCGGGCCATAGTAACTTTCCGTAACTTGACGCTCAACCACCCCATAGTGCCGGTCAAAATAGGAGGTTGTTCTCCCCATACGATTGGTGGCAACCGTCACTAAATTTTGTCCGGTGATCCTGTCTGCGGTGACACGGGTTTCTGTTTTCCGCGCATATTCCGCACCAAATTTATTTTCACTGATGGTTTTCGTCGTAATACCGTCCCGGTCATAATACATCTTGTTCTTTCCGGTTTCGGTAAACGCGACAGAACTTAAATTAATGCCCGTACGCAAATTAACCCGGTAGTAATTTGTCACTTCACGGGAGTCCTTGGCACCGTATAGGTTATTTGCCACACTCTTGGTCATAGTCCCGTAATTTGCATCATAAAACGACGTTGTCGTGCCGTACTGTGATGTTGCGATGGTCTTCGTGCTCATCCCGGAAAAATCATCCGCAAAAATTTGGGTGCTGGCATTGCGGCTGTAGAGAATGCCGAAATTCCCTGCTGTGTCGGACTGAAATGCCGTGCCGGTGCCAAGATGATCATACTGGGTTGTGGTTGTTCCGAAGGCGCTTTTGGCAACCGTGAGGATGCTCAGACCGGTTGTTTTATCGGCCGTGATGTCCGTCTCCGAACTCCGGCTGGCAAGGGTGCCATAATAATTTTTCGAGTATGAGCGCATGGCAGTGCCGTAGGTCTGGTCATACCACGTGGTTGTCTCGCTAAGACTGTTCGTCGCCAGCGTCTCAATATTAATGCCGGTTTTTACATTTGCTTTCATCCGGGTATGGGTCATCCGGCTGCCCCAAACACCATAGCGGCTTTCGGACCTGGAGCTGGTGGGGACACCGTGCTCGCGATCTTCATAATAAGTTGTTGTGCTGCCTTGACCGTTGGTGGAAACGATTTTTGTATTCATCCCGGTGTTCAAATCGGTTTCAATCCGCGTATGGGTGTCCCGGGTGGACAGTAGTCCGTATTTATTTCTGTCCCGGCTTTCCAGCGGTACGCCGGTATCCCATTCATCAAACGTGGTGACCGTGGTCGTGTAATCATTGTCCGTAACGGTTGTTTTATTCAAGCCGGTCCACGTATTCGAGAGAATATCCGTCAGCGTCGTTCGCGTTGACAGCAGACCGTAATGCGAGGTGGTCTCAGACTGCTGCGGCAGCCCGGTGGCCTGATCGTCAAAATAAGTCACGGTTGTATTCAATTCATTCACTGCGGTTGTCCGGCAATTGAGTCCGGTGCTGCGGTCAGCCTCAATGGCGGTTTGGGTTTCCCGTGCACCGATCAAGCCGAACTTGGCATAGCTGATGGAAGAAACCGCCACACCGCTGTCCCCGCCATCATGCCGGGTAATGATTATGTTGTTATCGTTTTCCGCCACAACCACTTCATTGAGTCCGGTGGCAATGTTCGCTGTAATCGCCGACCGGGTTGCCCGTGCGCCATAAATTCCAAAATTATTTTCCGCCAGGGACGCAACCGCCGTACCGGTCTCCTCATGATCGTAATATGTCGTGGAAGTGCCGGCGTCATTCACGGTCAGCGTACTGCGGTTCAATCCATTCCAGGCATTCGTGTCATTCACCGAAACCGTGCTCCGCGCTGCTCCGATGCCGTAAACATTTTCAGCATGGCTGTATTGAACCAGACCGGTCTTGGCATCATCATAGTGACTGGTGACTGTGCTTAACCCGTTGATGGCAACCGTTGTTTTGTTCAAACCCGTGTAGGTATTGGTTTGGATGTATGTCCTGTTTTCCCGGCTGTCCAAAAGCCCAAATTTATTTTTTCCATGGGAATACACCGGCAAACCGGTGTCCTGCGAATCAAAGAGCGTGGTCGTGGTGCTGTATTGATTGTCCGCAATTGTTTTCTTCGTCAATCCGTTCCAACCATCCGCTTCAATGATCGTGGCGGTCTCGCGCGTATACAGGATGCCGAAATGATTCCAGGCTTCCGTCGATTGTGATAATCCGGTTTTTTCATCATCATACTTTGTCACGGTGGTGCCATAGGCATTCATGGCGGTGGTCCGGCAATTAAGCCCGGTCCAGGCATTGCCCTGAATCAGAGTATCGGTTTCAGCTGTGGCGCCCAGTCCAAAATTATTGCTGGTACGCGAAAACTGCGGCAATCCGGTATACGTATCATCAAAAAAAGTAACCGATGTACTGTAATCGGAAATCGCCGTTGTAACTTTATTAAGACCATTTTCCCTGTTGGCCACGATGGTTGTCTCCACGGTCCGGCTTGAAAAAGCGCCGAAATTACTTTCCGTGTGCGACCGCAAAGCCGACCCTGTCCGCGCGTCATCATAATAGGTCCAGGTGGTTCCTGAGCTGTTTTGCGCCTTGGTCCTGCGGTTCAATCCGTTTTTCAGGTTGGCGGTGATAACCGTTTCCGTGACACGTGCCGCCCCAATCCCAAATTGATTCCTGCTGCGGGAAAATGTGGCAACTCCCGTATGCTCATGATCATATTTCGTCTCTGTCTCACCATACGCATTCACTGCAATCGTCCTAATATTCAACCCGGTCCAAAGATCCGTTTCAATTTGAGTTTCCGTTGATTCCGCCGCACCCACGCCATAGTTATTAATCGTTTGTGACAACCGGGCAACACCGGTTTCCTCATCATCATAATAGGTTGTCACCATGCTGTTCCGATTCACCGCCCGGGTTTCCTTATTCAACCCGTTCCAGCGGTCGGCAGTAATCGTGGAAATCGTTTCCCGGGCGCCCTCCAGCCCAAAGTGATTTGTGGCCATTGCTGTCGTGGCCGTACCGCTATGCTCATCATCATAGAGTGTAACCGTCGTACTGTTCTCATTGGATACGACGGTCTGCGCATTCAATCCGGTCCAGGTATTGGCAGTGATATTTGAAGTGGTAATTTTAGCGCCCAGCAGACCGTACGCATTGACTGCCACTGAATATTCGGCACATCCATAAACCTCGTCATCATAATAGGTCGTGGTAATGCCGTAATGAGTGCTGGCGATTGTACTGGTATTCAATCCATTCCAATCATTGGCATTGATCTCGGTGTCGGATAGTCGTGTGGAAAACAGCCCGAAGTTATTTTCCGCACGGGACATTTTTGCCACGCCGGTTTTTTCCGAATCAAAAAGTGTCGTCACCGTTCCATAAGCATTTTCAGCGCGTGTCATTTTATTCAAGCCGTTCCATTCACCGGCATCAATTTTCGTCCTCGTCATCTGATTGGCACCCAGCCCAAAATTACTCCGGCTTTGCGAAGAAAGCGCCACGCCCGTGTTGTCCGCATCAAATTGGGTGGTGGTCTCGCTATGCTTGTTTTTCGAGACTGTTTCCCGGTTTAAACCATTAAACAAATCGGCCGTGATGACTGTGGCGGTTTCACGGGTGGCGCCGATTCCAAAATTATTTTCCGCCAAAGTCAGTTGCGCAACACCGGTTTTCTCCGCATCATAAATCGTATAGGTCTTCCCATACTCATTCATCGCGATCGTCATTTTATTTAATCCGTTAAATTCATCGGCAATAATACTCGTGTCGGTTGTGCGTGATGCCTTAAGACCGAAGTTATTCCACGCCCGCGACCATAGCGCCATACCGGTTGCTTGATCATCATAGCGGGTGTAGGTTTTTCCATAAGCATTGGTCGCTTCCGTACTGATATTTAAACCGCTGTGCCGGTTTGCTTCGATTTTTGTTTCCGTCGTGCGCGTTGCAAACAGCCCAAATTTGTTTTCCGCAAGTGAATACAGCGCCACGCCGGATTGCTTATCATCATAGGTCGTGAGCGTGATGGAATAGGCATTCACGGCTTTGGTGGTACGGTTAAGACCATTCCAGGTATTGGCGCCAATTACGGTTTCCGTCTCACGTGCCGCATATAAACCATAATTCGTTTTGACCGTGGTTTTTTCCGCCACCCCGGTCAAGGCTTGATCATACTCGGTTGTGGTGATGCCGTAGGCATTCACTGCGATTGTTTCAATATTCAACCCATTCCAGGCGCCGGCAACGATGTCCGTATGGGTTTCCGCGTTCGCGCCCAATCCGAATACCGCCGAGGTATCGGATTCAGTGGCCACGCCGCTGACACGATCATCGTATGTTGTAATGGTCTTTGAACTTTCCGTGATTGCAACCGTCTTCCGATTCAATCCGTTCCATGTATTGGCCGTGATATCCGTATGGCTTTCCGCGTTCGCACCCAGGCCAAATCGATTAAAGGTATCCGATGAAAACGCACATCCGGTGGCGTGACTGTCATACTGGGTAACGGTCACGGCATAGTGACTTCGGGCTACGGTCATTTCATTCAATCCATTCCAGAGATTGGTTCGGATTTTCGAATGCGATTCAAGCGTCGCGCCCAGTCCGAAATTATTCCAAGTATCGGATTCCAATGCCACACCGCTTTTTTGATCATCATACCGGGTAAGCGTCCGGTTATACGCGCTGACAGCCTCGGTTTTTTGATTCAAACCGTTTTTCGTGTTTGCCGTGATCGCGGTTTTGACTTTCCGGGCGGATGCCAATCCAAAGTTATTCAACGCCTCGGACATGACGGAGACACCGGTATCTTCTCCGTCAAAATACGTCAGTGTTTTACCATAGGCACTCACCGCCTCGGTTTGCAGGTTGAGCCCATTCCACGCGCTGGCGGTGATTTTGGTCATGGTTTTCCGGGTCGCGCCTAAACCAAAATAATTATTCGCCGTCGACCGAAGTGCCTTTCCGGTCTGTTCATGGTCATACACGGTCACTGTGCGGCCATAGTGGTTGTCCGCCACGGTTTGCCGGTTTAATCCATTCCATGTATCTGCCGTAACTTTTGTTCGCGTCACCTGGGCCGCACCCAGACCGTACACATTGGTCGTAAGCGAGGACAGCGCCACGCCGCTGCCGGCATGATCGTACAGCGTCACTGTCTCGCTATGATCATTTTTCGCCACTGTTTTTTTATTCAGGCCATTATAATGATCCGCCAGGATTTGTGTCCGGGTCAGTCGCGTCGCATGCAGACCGTAATTATTCCATGCGCGTGATTGGGTCGCAACGCCTGTTTGCAGATGGTCATAGCGGGTCCATGTGCTGCCATAGGCATTGACGGCAACCGTCTCCTCGTTCAATCCATTCCAACTATCGGCTTTAATCCGGGTATATGTTTCCCGGCTGGCAAAGAGACCGTAAAAATTCTCCGCCAGCGACTCCACCGCCACACCGGTTTTCACATGATCAAACCGTGTCGTGGTTTTCGAGTAATCATTCCGCGCAACTGTATATTGGTTCAAACCATTCCAACGGTTCGTGTACATTTCCGTGACTGTAATACGAGTCGCCCCGAGGCCATAGTGATTGCGCGTGATCGAGGTTCGTGCCAGACCTGTATCCTGGCTGTCAAAAAAGGTCACGGCTTCACTGTAGTTATTGACCGCAATCGTTTTCTCATTTAAACCATTGCCCGTGTTTGCGAAAATAAGGGTTTGCGTACTTCGGGAAGAAAAAAGTCCGTACAAATTTTCAGTATTGGATGTCAAAGCCACGCCATATTTCCGGGCATCATACACGGTCTCGGTTTTACCGTATGCCGTGGTTGCCGTTGTATTGCGATTCAAGCCGTTCCATTGGTTGGCCACAATCTCTGTATATGTTTCCTGATTGGCTCCCAACCCAAAATTATTCCATGACATTGAATCCGTCGACACCCCGGTATGCGCACTCTCATAATTCGTATGCGTTGTGCTGAAGGCGTTTTTGGCCACCGTCTCACGATTCAAACCATTCCATAAATTTGTTTTTATGTCGGTGGCGGTTTTGCGCGTGGCATCAATGCCGAAATAATTGGCGGTGTATGATTTAACCGCCACACCATGCCGCCCCTGGCTCAACGCATCATATTCCGTCAACGTTGTGCTGTAACGGTTCTCTGCTTTGGTGCGCCGGTTCAATCCGGTATGGATGTCCGCTTCAATGGCGGTGACGGTATCACGGGTATAGGTCAAGCCGAATTTATTCTGCGTTCGTGAACGGACCGCAATCCCGTAAGGCCCATTGTTGATTTTCGCATCATAGTCCGTTGTTGTTACGGCATAAGCATTTTCTGCGCGGCTGCTGCGGGACAATCCATGGCGGGGATCCATTTCCAAAAAAGTTTCCGTCAGGCAGGTGGCTCTTAAACCAAATGTATTCTTGGATAATTGGCGTTTTTCCAAACCCGTGATGGGATCAAACTCCATGCTCTGGGTGATGCCGCCCTCATTAAATGAATTTCGTGCCGTGGTCATCCCGGTATCTGCATGGAACCCCGACCAAGTATACGTTTTCCGTGAAGCGCCAATGCCGAGGGAGGCAACGCGCAGCGTTTCAACGGCATCTCCGTGAATATCATAGCTACTGAACGTCGTGCCCAGGTCATCAAGGGTACGGTTGCTTTGAATACGTCCCAACTCATTGTAAATATAATTGTCGGAAATTTTATGGCGCCCGTCAATGACTCCAAAGTTATCATGTTGGTCCACAAGTTGCACCAAACTGTCACGATCAAAGTTTTTTTCCGAGGTTGAAAGCAAATTTTTACTGAGGGATTTGATCAAAAAACCCTGTTCATCATAGTGGTTGACGGTAAAAGTTTCTCTCGCATATTCAAGTCCGAATACATCATACCGAAAGTTGCAGGTTGCCAAATTATCCCGGTCATATTCCGTCAGGGTAACGCCGCGGAGATCAAACTCTTTGCTAATGCGCAAAAAACCCTGAGCATCATATTCATTGATCGTCCATTGTTCACGCGCATGACCGAAACGGTTTTCCCGGTAAGAACACGCGACCAATTCATCAATGTCATAATAATTTTGGGTAAAACCATTGGCATCATTTCCCAAACTATAGGTCATGTACCCATTATAATCGTATTCATAGCGAGTGGCTTCCAGGCGGGGATAGCCAAATATCTTTTTCCTCAGACTTTTCCGCATCAGTCCGTCTACATCAAATGTATTGTGGGCTTCGCCGCGTTTATCTTTGGTCAGACTGCTGATCAATTCACCTTTTTTATAGAGATAGGTGGTTGTTTTTCTCTTCGGAAAACCAAAACGATCCAGACGCACCGTGAGACCGGTCAAACCATCTTCATCCATTTCGTTCCGGGTTATTCCACGATTATCGCGTTGAATCGTCCGAATGAGATCCCCGCCATCATCATACTGATGAAACACGCGGTTTTTCCGGGGAAACCCGTGCTCATTGACCCGATGAATACTGTCGGTTTTTTCATGCTCATTATAATAAGTATAACTACAGCCCTTAACATCCGTGGAAATACTTTCCGTAAGCATTCCGTTTTTATAAATCCGCGTTTCCTCCGAACGCCGCGGAAAACCGATACTGTTTATCCGGGTAATCTTGTAGGGGTCCTCGTACTTATTGAGCAGCGTTATTGTTTTTCCTTTGTAATCTTCCTGAACCGATTGTTTCATCCTGCCATTGCCATACTGATAAATCGTGGTGCTGCGCACACCCCATTGATTAACAGTAACCGCCGAACTGGGTTTACCCTTTAAATTATAGACAATATCCGTGATGCCTCCCAGGGATGATTCATGACTGGAAATCAATTGATCACCGATATATGAGTAATCGGTGATGATCTGCCTGCCGTTAAATTTGATCAGGATCACTTTTTCCGGCTGCTCGCTTTCGGCATCCCGATCAATGGTATAACGAATTGCAAACGCTTCCGTGGTGACTGAGTAGCGTTTCCCTTCGGGATTGATGCCAAAGACCGTGAATTCGATCACGCCGCTGTTGGTAATCCTGATTTTGTTTTTGGCTTTTTTTGTTTTAACATCATACACGGTGAGTGTCCAACTCCGGTAGTCCGTGGTCTCACTGGCAATCATCCGATGGCTGCCATCATAAAAATACTTGGTGGTTTCCAGCTCAGTCTCGCTCTTAATTTTATTGCCCACAGAATCATACGCGTACCGCGTCTGCAGGCCGTTGCCGTCACGCTTGGAAACCACTTGTCCGGTTTCATTGAATTCTTTGCGAATGATATCGGAAAAAGACTGGCCGTTTATCCGAATGTCGACAAATTCCAATGTCGTGACCAGGTTCCCCAGCTCATCAAGAATATGTTTATACTGAATATTTTTATTTTTTTCCTTAATCGCCGTGATCCGGCCGACCGCATCATACCGGGTCGTAATATTACGTTGTGCTTTATTTTTATCCTTATATTGAATCACCTCATGCCGCGCCACCACCTGGCCATTCGCGCCGACTTCGTATGAATAACTGGAAATACTTGTCTGATCTTCTTTGCGCAAAACACGGCCGACATTATCGTAGTCGCGCACGATTTTTTCAGTCACCATGCCGGTTGCCGAGGGCTGTTGTTTATACTCAATGCGCTGCTTCATCACCCCGTTCTCATCCGAAATCGTTTCAAATTTAGTCAGTAATCCATTTTTTTCTTCTTCCACCACCTGCCCCTGAGAAAACCGTTTGATAATCACATTGCCGGCGGAATCCCTCTCAACCGTCTCGGTCTTTTCACCATTCAAATCGAATTTATGCGAAATATCAATCCGGATGCCGTTATTGTCAATTTTGGTGATTTCATTTCCGGTTTTAGGATCCAGAATAACTTTGTACATTTTATTGTCATTCATGTTTCTTTCAATGAAACTAACCGTCTTACCCTTGTTATTTTTAACATAATTGCTGTAAGTATGAATACCCTGAGTATTGGATGCCTGAATCACGTTGCCTTTCCGGTCGTAAATCTTGATCTCAACACCGGTCAAGCCCTTTTTCACCATCTTTTGAATGTTCCCGGTTTTATCACGAAGGTATTCGTATTCAGCAATGACGGTTCCGCTTGCATTTCGTTCTTTGACCGGTTGGCCATCCTCGTATTGCGTGATCCGGCCCCGGGCATCCTTGCGCTCGATCATTTGACCGCCGCCATCATACTTTCTAACCTCTTTGTTACCCAAGACTACCGTAATAATTGTTTCACTGTTTTTTTCCATTGCAGACGAACTGAGGACTTTTTTCCCTTCCGTTTCAAGTTGCTGGAGTATCCTCGGCAATACTTTACTCTGATCAGCTGTGGCGGCAAAAAGACTTGTGCCGCTGCCAAGCAATAACAGTCCCATTATAAAAACCGCCAAAAATCTTTCGGCACCTGAATACAATTGAAATTTTCCGGAAAATTTTCGATCGGTTTTTCGAAGTAGTTTATTTTTCATAATATTTCCACCTTTTTTTGCAACTTATAAAAAAACATAAAAAAACAACACAATTTAAAAGGTTTTTTATAACAATTAAAGTATATCACACTAAATCAGGCATTTCCAATTCACGAACTTTATAATATCCTTAAAATAAAAGGGTTTTGTGATTTGTTGAGATTTGTAAAAAAAATAATCTCCAGATAAAAAAAACAGCTTATAGGTAAAACCAACTAAATAGTTTGTCGTTTTCAATAGGTTGACAGGTAAAATGCAGTGAGGATGCAAAATTATTTTTTTGCGATAAATTTTAAAACCATTCTATCAATGAAAAATAAACCTATGAAAAAAACACATATCCAGGGAAAAAAATCACCGAATTTGCTGTAAAAAGACCGATAGGTGAGCAACGGGACTGTTTTCACAAAAACCGACCGTTCGCCATAGGGTGCCTGACACCTTACGCGCCCGGTTGCATCCACCCAAGCAGCACTGCCCATGCTGGCCACCCGCCCAATCCAACGCCGGCTCTCAATCGCCCGAAAAACCGTTACCTGAAGCGAATAATACCAGTGAATTTGAGATGAAAACCAATTTGCCGACGCCGGCGACAGTATCACCGCGCCACCCAGTTGAATGCCTTCCCGCACATAGGGAGCAACGGAAATTTCATCACATATTTTTAAAACCAGTTTTTGCTCCTTAAATTCAAATACTTTTTCTTCCCTCCCCCGGGTTAAATCCTGATCATCCGCTGCCACACTGGATATTTTTTTTGCATATGAAAGCGAAACTCCATACCACTGTATTATTTTGCCAAATACGTCAACCACGCGGCGCATGGGAATATATTCACCAAACGGGATTAAAAATCTTTTTTGATAATACCCGACAACCGAACCCTGGGCATCGGTAAAATACCACATATTGTAAGAATGCTCAGCATCCAGGTTGGTGATTACGCCGGTAAATGCCGGCAGTTGCACCTCCTGAAAAATGCTCTTCAGATCCTGCCAAAAAGGTCCATCTTTGGGCAGTACCATCGGTACTGCGTTTTCTGTAAAAACCAACAACTCCGCCTCCTGCTTTTTGGCATCCAACGCCATGGCACGATACACACGCAATGCCGTGCGCTGGAGTTTGTGGTCCCAGCTGAGGTGAGCGGAAGGATCAAATTGAGACTGCAATAAGGCAGGCCGAATATGCTGCCGGCATTCTTTTTCCAGCTTCTGTAGGTGTTGCGCTTCCCGTGTACCGGCAATCTCCAGAACCGCAAGGAAAACCGTTATGATCACCATCGCCGTCAGTATCTTCTTTTTCTCCGCACCGGCGAAGGCCTGCGATATTTTTTCGGAAATGAAGTTACCCGGCTTAAGAAAAATCACGACCAATAGCGCCACACTGCCGGAACAAAAATAAACCATAAAATTGGCGCATTGAATTCCGGCAATTGAACACATCTGAACCAATGCGGGCATCCCGGCCAGGGGATTGGCGATATTGTATGACACCGGAGGCAAAAACCATAAAAAATCGATGCCCAGGACCCGCACAAAATCATACAGTGTCAACCAACAGGGACCCAGTAAAACAAATGCCCAACGCCGGGAGCGGGTGAAAAACCGGATCATGCCGGCCTGCAGCACACCCAGCACGAACATCTGTAAACCGACCACAAACAGTATCCACCTGCCGACGGACTGCTGGTATGCCATATCCGTTAGGTACATCCCCGCCATCACATGAATGATGCTAAAACATATTCCGGCCATCCATAATTTTTTTCTTCCCGGAAAAATTAGAATGCTTAAAAAAAACGGGCTGTAAACCAACAAAGCCAGCAAGGCGGAAACAGGATTGGATTGAGGAATGAAATAATTGGGATAAGTAAAAAACGCGAGAACTGCTTGAATTGTAATTAGACCGATGATAATAATTCGTTGCATGAAGATCAGTATCCGTTTTTTTTGAGTTGGCCAATCTTTTTACGACTGATGCAAAAATTTTAGCATACTTTACAGCCTTGGAATAGTGATTTCTAACCAGCCCTGGAACGAATCACAGACATGACCCGGAGAAGGATGCGTATGCCGGACAAGCCGTATGGATTCCCGCCTTAGGCTGCGCTGCCGGTCGTCTTGAGCTTCGGTTGCTTCCGAAGCGGTTGCATCTCAAGTTTTATGCCTATCCCCAGATTTTCCAAACGCTTAATGATGCGTCCCAGTTTGTAATCCCGGGTCAAGCTGCGGGGCACGGCTTCCGGCGTCAATGTAACCGTCAAGTCATCCGCATATTTCTTATAGGTCATCTTAATGTCAAATTGCAAAGCGCCAAGCACCTGGATAATGTCCCGGGTAATCGCAAGCTTCATTTCCTGCGGGATGTCCGAAGCGACCATCTGCAAAAGATGCTGGAGTGCGATGCGAATCGCGCGGTTGCGCATGGTCTCGGAGATCATCCGGTCAGTCCCGGCAATACGCAAATGATTCAATGTTTTTTTGAAATAAGGATCATTGAATAACGTTTCCAGCGAAACGGTTCGGTATGTTTCATAATCAATTTTATACTTCTGCTTAAATTCTCTGCGCCGCTTGAATTCATCCGCACCGGTGAGTCGGGCAATTTGTGAAGCCCGCGCCGCCATAACTGGATCAATTGATGCAAAATTCTCTGCCGCCAATCTCTCTTTCACCGCCCCGGTGGGATTTGCATGAAAAGCCATATTTTCCGCCTGCAGCCAGGCGGCAGTATATACAATGCCGACACCGGCCAATCCAAGCAAAACAACCATACCGCCGATGGCCGCACCGCTCAGAACCGCCACACCCAGCGCCGCACCGATAACCGCCACGGACAGTAGACCCACCAGTTGCAGTATGTAGGTTTTCACAGTCAAAAGCGGTTTTTCCCGATCCAACCGGTCTTGCCCAACCAAACGAACAACGACACGCTCAATCCAGGTTGGTCGAATCATCTTTAAATAGGCTGCATAACTCACCCCAAAGGTATTTGAAAATTCCTCTTCCCGTAACAGCTTTTGCGTCTTATCCGCCTGTTGAATATCCGCGGCCTTATGCTTCATCAAGCCAAATGCCTGATTTTCCAGTTCGCCGGCCGCCTCGGTCAACTCTGTGATATCCTTGCCCGCATATTCTCTTCCAATGGCCTTGTTCACCTGGTCATAGACACTTTGCAATGCGGCATTGCCGTTGATGAGGGTGCGCAAATTTTCGCCATCGGTGATGTATTGCTTTATAAACTCGGCCAAAGCATTGCCGCCATATTCTTTGAACATACGCTGTTGACGCAGCCGCTCATTGAGCGCATAGCTTTGTGCATCTGAAAACAAGCCGTCCACTGCCGCAAGAATCGTCTGCGTCATCAAGGTTGCTGAAAAACCCTGATCCAAATATTTTATTCTATCCGCCGTCACGGTAATTTTTTTTCCTGCTTTTCCCTTTTTCTCCGGTTTCGATCGGGCGCCGATCTCAACTGTCCGGATCCGGTCCAATGCGCCGGGCACCAAACTCAACACCGCAGCCACCATATGCATATAGCCGTAATGACTCGCTCTTTGGCCTACTGCCAATTCCACCTCAGCTTCGGTCAGCAATGCTTCCAACGCAGCAACCGCCTTTGCGCCATCTTTTTTTTCGCCGGCCATGCGCTCTTTAAATTTCTCCACCAAACTCTTGTTGGTCTCGTGGGTCTCTTTTCCAACCGTGACATTGGCAATAGGCTCTACTTCATTGACAATCACGCGATCTGAATTTTCTTTTGAAACTGTAAAGACATGCTCCACAAATTGATTATGCAAGGCTCCGACTGATGCCATGGCCATGCCGGGCAGAAAAACAGCGCCCAGGGCCAGTCCTGCCAGAGGAAGGGCCAACTGGGAAACCGGTGATTTTTTCCGGGTGGCGGTTTGACCGGTTATGCCTGAAGGTAAAAATTTAGATAAAAAGGGCACTTGCGCCAGAAGGCCGGACAACCCCACAGCTTTGGCCGCCATCGGCAGTGCCATGCCCAACATCAAACCGGTCAGCGGCAGATTCGTGAGACTGACCAATCCCACCAGGCCTGCACCCGCAATGATTCTGCCGACTGTCGAAGGCGTGATCCTGCCTGCCTCAATCTGCAGGGGTTCAAACAGCAACGGCATCTTCTGAACCAAACGCAAAGTATTTTGCCAGCCCTGGCGGACAGATTGCACGAACCTGGTGAGTGGATTGTCTATCGCCGCTTGCAGTGTTCCAATCTCGCCAAACATCCGGCTGTTTGATGCAATCGCTGCGTTTTGTCCCGGCGTCCCGACCAATTGCGGCGCCAATTTGAATCCATATTGGACAGCCAAATTTTGCGCGACCATGAGATTTTTCCGGACAAACGCGGTGCTTGCTTTCAGGTCCATGGTCCGGCCCTGATAGGTCAGAGTTCTGCTTTTAGGCTCAGCTTGCAACTCAGGCAGTTTGGCGCTCACGTTCGTCATGTCCCGGACCGCGCTCTCAAACCGGTTTTTTATATATGTTACCCCCCGGTTCATCACCCGAATTTGGCTGAAAACATTGCCCGCTTCACCGACCGCCTGATATAAACTCCAGCTCTCGCCGAATTTCTCAGTCAGCTTGGCATCCACCCAGTGATCACCGTGCTGTGCCTGGTATTGGGCAACTGTCGCAGCATTGTCATTCTGCCAGGACTCACTCTGCCAGGTCTTGGCATACTGGGTGACCAATTGGATCTGCGCACCGGATGCCTGGATCGCGCTGGTCCGCGCCTCAAAATACCCGGCAATCTGCCTGACTCCCGGAATCCGGTGCCAACCGGACCGTGTCTGCAATTCGGCCTTCGCGTAATTCGGCATGACGAGGATCTGTGAGAGCGCGCTCCTGGGTGTCCCCACACGATGGGCTGCAATATCCGTGATGCCCTGGTATTTCCTGAGCATCTCGGGAAGACTGCGCTCAACTGTTTTTGCCATCTCCGCCATATATTTTGGGGAACTCTTTGCCACCGAGACCGAGACCGTCGTTTCGGTCTGGATGCCAGCCTGGGTATTTAGGGAGGCCTGCGTTTTTTGTATATCCACTTCCTGCAATATTCGCTTGGCAATACCCATTGTCTTACCGTTCTTGCCCTCACCAACCAACATATCGCTGAATTCCGTGAACAACTTGAAATGGGTATTAGTGGATTGTAAGGTACGCTGCCCATTGACTTTTTTTGCAGAAATATCAATGGTCAATATTTTAGAATTTTTCCCGCCAGTCGCCATCGCAGTCCGGATCTGCTCAACCAGGGTTTTAAACTGTTTGATCTCGCCGCGGGTGATATTATTAATATCATTGAGATCAAGGCTCATCCCGCCAATACCCCGGGCACGTTTGTAAGTGCCGGATTTGGCACCCGAAACATTAACCCGCTTCATGGCCTGCCGGTAAACATCGAGCGGGCGCATATCCAACTGATGGATGGCAGCGCCCATTTTCTGCATATGCCCTTTGGTGGCCAGGGTGTTCAAACCTTCGCCCACCTTGGGGGCGAAAATCATGCGTTTCTGCTTCCATCCCAGACCGTCCTGAATAATACTCTCCAATTTACCCATGGCCACAGTCCGAAGCTCAGGTGCCATACCCTCAATCAGGACCAGCTGGACCATCTCCTTGCCCGGATGTTTGATCATTTTTTGAATCGCTGTTTCAATGGATTTTCGGGTCAGTGACCCATCTTTATTGTATTCCGCAATTTTCGGATGATTTTTAACAAAACGTTGAATGGATTCCGCATTGATCTTCACGGTCTGAGTATTATATTTCTGACCGGTCACACGACCGGTCTTCATCGCCTGCTTAATCTCCGTCATAATCTTCGCCAGCGCAGAATTGTCATTGTGCGTGAAGATCTGCTGCGTGATTTTCCGGCCGTGTGTGTCCAGCTTCACTTCCATGAGTTTGAGTGCCTCGCGTACCAGGGCCGTACGCTCGTTATAACCCTCATGACTCAGCTCCATCTTAATCCGGCCGTGGCTATCCCGGCGCATCGTGATCACATCCTGACCCACCTTGACCTGAAAATAGGCTTCTTTTTTCACAATATCAAACATATCAATCACAGGTTCACGGTTAATCATATTCAAACGCTTGCCCCAGGTTGCCAAAGTTCCCTTGATGCCTTCAAACGTGCCGGAAAAACCCACGATGTTCTGAGCGCCCAGCAAATTAACCGCCTCAAGCATGGTCACCCGCTCTGTGGTGGTATGTACCAATGCCTCCACCACCGCTTCAACGAACTTGCCGTTGCGTGCGCGGAAACCGGGTGACTTGATCGCATGCATGGCCGCCCGGTGCGCGCGTATGCCCTCACCCTTGCTCTGAAAGAAAACCTCAATATTGGTAAAAGCCGCCTGGAGCTGATCGCCAAAAATGGTGTTGGGCTTTCCTTCGCCGCCTTCCATGGTTCCATAAGAAGATTTCCCCTTGCGCATTTCACCCGTCCATTCACGACCGTTCTTGGTCGAGAGCACCTTGGCCATTTTGTCCAGCATGATCCGGTCGCCGGATTTGGCGTAATCCAGATTTGTGGCGGAACGGATTTCCTTCAGTGCTTCTGCAGTGAACTGGAGTTGATTACGCACTTCCTTTCCAACGCCGCTTTCAACATTCTCAAAAACCTTCAGTACCTTGTTTTTCTGCACCACGCCGTTTTTCGTGACTTTTTTGACAAACCATTCCCGCACCTGGCCGTACATCTTAATGTGCTGCATGGCCACATCGCCCATCCGCGTCTGGACCTCGCTGCTCAGATACGGTGCAATACCCGATGCCCCGATGATGGTGTCCGTAACATGGAAGGCCGCATGAAATTCATCCCAGGCAACTGTCCCCAATTTGTCCTGGAGCAGCCGGGAAATCTGGATATCCGTCTTGCCGGCACTGCGCATCTCAAGCACAATATGCTTCATGGTTTCACAATCCGTGACATACATCTTGCCTTCCTTGAAACCGTTCTTGATCACATCTGCGGAAGTCTCTTTGGTCAATTCAATCAGCATACCTTCTTTGGCCATCTGCTTAAACGCAGGCTCTCCCAAAATCTGCCTGACTAAGGAAGGATTCACCGTCATATAAAGCATGGCAGGGACCTTCATGCCCGGATGGTTGACTTTGAAAAGCTCCATCGCCACTTTCATGGTTATCACTGAAGCGGATTTCCCACCACCCATGGCCAGCTGGAGTGCTTCGCCGATCACCGCTTTCATGGCTGGATTTTTAATATGCAGTTCCATATTGAGATAGTGCAATTCTGCCTGTCTGAACAAAAATGAGAGCATGGGCTGATCCAACGTAAAGGTGCGGTATAGGGGATCTGCCTGAAATTGTTTGATCAACTCCTTGGCGATCATTCTGGCCTGGCTGTTCATTTCTTTGGGCAGGATACGCTCAATGGCAGCTTCGATCTCCGGCATCCGCTTGGCAACTTCCGCCTGATATTTCTTTGTCAAGGCATCTATTTTAGCAGTATCCTTGGCCTCGATTGCTTTTTGCAATTCGGATCCCAGCTTGCGTATGTTTCCTTTACCCTCCAACTTCACAAGTACTTCGCCTATCTTAATTCCCACCTGTTTCAATACCGCCGGATCGCTGGTGGTGATGTCCTTCAATCCAATGGATTCCAACAGCTCTTTAGAAAAACCCTTATCCTGCAACTTGTCCAATTGTTCCAAACGGTCTTCGATCATTTGTTTGCGCTTGGATTGCTCTTTGGGCGAGTCTTTCCTGCTGCTCTGCATACTCTTCTCAATCTTGGCCTGGAGGTCATTAATCTTTTCCAACGTTGCCTTCAATATTTTTGCACGCTTGGGATCTGTGACGCGTTCCACCGCCATATCCACATCATATCTCAACATAGCCGAATCTTGCCGCGTGGACAGACGCTTGAGCGCCAATTTGGCGCTGGTATACAACTCCGTAACGGCATTGCCGGCAATCGGTTTTTCCAAAGCCAGTTTGCCTAAGCGGTCCACACGCGCCTCGGCCTTTGTAATCTCAGTTTTCAAACTTTCCCGCGCAGTCGCGTCAGATGTGCTCCGCAACTTGGCCTCAAGAAGATCGCGCGCTTTAACCGCTTCCTGCATCTGTTGACTGCGCTTGATCAATCCCTTTATCTTGGCCGGCGAAACTTTATCTCCCATGTGTTCCGCCAGGCTAACCGTTTTTTTGGCCTGAATTTCAGCTTCCCGAACAAGCTCGGCACCTTGCTTTTTCGCTTTCTCAATCAGGCGCGCCGTTGTTTTCTTGCCCGCTGCTTCCGCTGCTTTCATCATACTGGATTTTTTCACCTTTGCCATCTTCAAGCTGCGCTCAGCTGTCCGGAGTGTTTTTTGGGCTTTTTTCAATTCAACTTTGGCAGTTGTTTGTGCTTGTTTGCCTTGCGAATTCTTCAAATTTCTTCCCGCTTCCCTACTTTGCGTCTCGGCATTGAAAACACCGCTTTTAGCTTTCTGGATGTTTGCATCGGCTGTTGTCTCTGCTGTTTTATTTTGTGCCCGGGTTATTTCCGTACCCTTGCTTTCCGCGTTTTTCACCAGTTCAGATGATTTCGCCTGGGCAGCTTCAATACCCGTGGGTTTTTGCTTGGCAATGGCCGCCTCAATTTTTGCTTCCGCCCGGTTCAATGCAAGATTCGCGGCATTGAACTTGTTGGCAATTTTCATATAGTCTGCTTCGGCTTTGATCAAATCGGTCTTAGCCTTGTTCCTTCTTGTCCGGGTCTGTTCAAGAGTTGCTTTCGCAGCCTGCAAGCCCTTGCCCGAGGTTTTGGCTGCTTCCACACCCTTCTCAGCTGCGAGCAGACCCTTTTGGGCTGTTGTCGCCTCCGCTTCAGCTTTTTGGAGATTTTCCGTTGGTTTTTTCAGCTGCCTGCGCAATTGACCTGCTTGTTTACGGATTTTGATCATCTCGCTTCTTGCATTGATAACGTCTTTAGAACCCGCAATCTCTGTTTGCAAATCAAATTCCGCTTTGGCCTGTTTCAAAACTTTCTCTGCGTTTTGTAAACCTTCGCCGCCTTGTTTCGAGAGTTTTTCCACATTGGCTTTAGCTGCGTCCAATTGTTTTTCTGCACTTTTTAATACCATCTTTGCCTGGCGTCCCATAATCTGACTGGTCTGGGATGTCTCAAACCCCTGGATCATTTTCCTAGGATCACTGGACGTTAATAACTCGCGAACCTGGTCCGGTGTCATGCGGCGAAGCATCTCACGAACCGCAGCCCGGCCTTTGGGGGACCGGCTCCCCATCAACTGCTCAATTATTTTACCCACCGGTGCCCGGCTCTTGATCAGACCCTCAATACGGGCATCTGCCAGAGACATCGTTTTGCCCGCTTTACCAACATCCTTATAAAATTTCTCAATTGCCGCGCGATTCTTACCGTGCCGGACATCCAGCGAGCCGGGTTCGCGCGCTGCAGACTCCTGTATGCCTAAGATACGCTCTTTGGCCTGGGCGATATTCTTGGCACCCCCGGCCTTGGCTGGCAACTCAGACGAGAAATCCAGGCCCAGCTCTTTGGCCAATGCATTTTGCTGTGCTGGTGAAATTTTTCCTTCCGCCAGTGGCTTGGCACTTAGCTTTTCAAATATTGTCTGTGCCTGTGCTTTCATCCCATTTTCAGCCATTGCCCGGAGACGCAGCGCTGCGGCCGGGCCTTGGAACCTGGCCTTGATCATAGCATCAATATTCCCGCCCTGACTCATAGCCTTGAGCAGCTTGATCAACTGGCGCCTGCCTTCAATGGGTTTACCCCCCTCTTTGGTAAAGGCTTTGGTCAATTTCTCAATCTGGGCCTCACTCAAAAGCGGTGATTCGCCTTTGACAGGATCAGCCGTACGCCGGGCCAACTCCTGAATTCTGGTTCCGGCCTGCTCCATGGCAGCGGCATCCATGCGACCTGCTATCTCTTGGGCCTCGCTTTGCAATCCAGCTTGATCGAACAAGGTGTCGGCTTTTTTATCCAGAAATTCATAAGAACGTTTCGCATCTGTTGTATTCTCAAACTGCGCATCCAGATCCAGGATTTTCTGCTGATTCTTAACCTGTTTTTGTTGATTTTTTACACGCTCCATGGCAATTTCCAGACGCGTCACACGGGATTCCGTGCTTTTCCGCGCTTCCGGTGTCTGTGCTTTTTCCAATTTTGCTTTTAATGCTTTTGTTTGTTCGGCGATTCCTTGCTTTTTGGTCTGAAGTTTTGTTTCTGTCTTTACCAAATCCTGGCGCTGCTGCTGCCGCGATTCAATATCCATGACCATTTCCTGCTTAGCCTCCAGCTTGGCTTCCAGACTGCTGAGCTCCTTGAGCGCAGACTCATTCGCCGGGCTCTCTTTTGTTATCTCAGCTTTTAATTTCGCCACACGCTGTTTGGCTTTTTGCAGTGTCATTTCGCGGGAAACCTGCTTCAGTTCCGCTTTTGCCTCAGCGAGCTGTTTCGGTGACAGGTCTGCTTTCATCCTGGTTTTAATCTGGTTCTTCATACCGTCTAATTTCGTCAATGCCGCGGCAGGCTTACCCTTTGCCCGGAGCTGTATCTTGGCTTCCACGCCATCAATAAGTTTCTGCGCGGATTCCACCCTGGCTTCCAGTTTGGCGAGCTTCGCAGTACGGGCTTTTGTGTCGGCACGCAGCGTTTTGATCCCATTTTGTAACTCAACTATCGCCGTTTTTCCATTTTCAACATTGAGTATCTCGTTTAAAAGCGCACTCTCCCGGGAAGCAGCCTGACGCTCAGCCGGTTTAAGCGACGTATCCGCGGCCCGGACATTTTGATCTTGGATCCCTTGCTTTATCTCTGTTTTTAATTTTTGGACTTCCCTTATCAACCTTTTTTGATATTTCTCAGTAACAACCTTCCCGGCTTCTATTTTGGCCAACCGCTTCGCCTTCACTTTCAGCAATGCTGCTTTCTCCTGCAAAGGTGTTCCCTTCAGTGGGGCTAATTTCGCCGTATTGACCGCACCGGGAACCACAGGTTTTGCCGGGCTGATCTGACGGCCTGTGATCCGGGTTACAACTGTATTGCGAATACCTGTCATGCGTACCCGCATCGCGCCTGTAAAACGTCCCACCACCTTTGCGAGAGGTGCCAAACGCGGTGCAACTTCGGAAATTTTCACGGTTTCAATCTTGCCTGATTTTGTTTTGATCATGGTCTTGCCTTTTGCCAACAACTTGATCATTTTACCGGCATTAACAATCATCATAACCTGATGTTTGCCAAAAGACGCCACCAACGTACCTGAGGCCTTCACCAAGGCCACAATGCTCTGCGCAACATATTGCAGCGCAAAACCGCGCATCGGTCTGACAGACATGGCAGCGGTTAATGATTGACCGACATGGGCACCACTCGTTATGATTAACTGAGACAGGTTAAAACCCCGGGATTTCAGCATATTAATTAATTGGCCTTTATTGCTGGAAAACAATTTGCCAATGGTGACACCCTGACCTTTGGGAGATGTGATTTTCAGATCCTTGACCTTCGTTTTTCCCCAATTGCTCCCTTTTTTGGGTTTCAAGCCGACTTCTTTCGCGACCTGTTCCAAGGTCATCTCGAGTATTTCAGGATTGCCATTCTCAACTTCTTTGATAATCTTATTTTTAACTCTCTCCAGCCTGACTTCGCGGAATTTGGCAATGGCTTTCATCAACGGCACCTTAATCATCATATATGCAAAGTAAAGCCCGACAGCGCCGCCTATAATTTGGGACATGCCATCCACAAAGTGCATGATATGCGATCCGGGCCGGGAGTGGTCGCCCGCATGGCGCCAACCCTCTACTACCCTGAAAACCGGCTCAACAAAAAAGTTCTTAAACATACTGCCCAATCCGTTAATTAAGGCGTCTTTTCCCAGCATCACTGCTGCGGCAATACCGCTGACCATAAGACCGACCACCGGAATAAATTTCAGGGCTATAATAAAAATAATCGTCAGACTGTCGCCCAAACCATGAAAAGCCAGTGCAACCACTGCCACTTTCCCGGCAAGGTCATGTAATCCCATGGCTGTAAGTTTTTCTGAATACTGAATGATGTGATCGCCGACCCATTTAAGTCCCTCGCCGGCTTTCTGAAAAACAAAATCCACCGGTTTAAATACCCATTCCACGCCTACAATAAATGTGTCCACCACCCAGGCACCCAAAGATTCTCCGGTCACGGCATAATATATCAGGCCGACTAAGCCTATTGTTAAAATCACATCCAGGGAAACTTCAACCGAAGTGCGCAGTGCTGTCCCCACCGTATCCAAAGCACCCACCACGACTGCCAGTGTCACTCTGCCCACCAGTTTTGCGCTCTCTGCCGCGACTTTTCCCCATGTGGCTCCGGCTTCTTCACGCGTACCTTCGGCAAACTTGCTCCACGCGCTGGAAACGGAGAAAGTAAACTTTTTAAAAATATTGGTGAATTTTTGCTCAGGCTTTGTCATACGGCGTCCTTGGATAGTGTAGACCTCCCGAACGCCCCGGACATCAGTGAATATGATTTTGTCACCCTCAACCGCAACCTTGACATCCATCCCCATTTCAATGGGCTTCTTACCCAAACCGCGAATCATGGTGGATTCATCCTCAAGGGAAAGGGTGAGTTTGATATCCTTGCCCTCCACTGTGAAAATTTCCATCCGGCTCACTTGTCTCAGATTGCCATGTTCATCTTCGGCATACTGGTTGCCATACATGTCCGTACCCGTCACATCGCCTTTCAACAGGTCATCCAGCTTGGTGACGGTCAGGCCATTAACAACTTCCATACCGATATACTCACTAATCATCCTGAATTCGCCCATATCCCGTATGATGCCTCTTTTATCAATACCATATTGATTGCCATACATATCTGTTCCGGTCTCGGTGGCATCCTTTTCAATCAAATTCAACGTTTTGGTTACTGTCATACCATCAATCATCACGGTTCCAATGATTTTGGTTGTCATCAGAAATTCATTCTTTGCACCGAGTTTGCCTTTTTTATCAACGCTATATTGATTACCATACATGTCCGTACCCGTAATTGTCCGTTCCCCGCTTTCAAGTGTTCCGTCCATATCCAAATCCAGCAGGGCTTCCATCTTGGTCACAGTCAGACCATCAATCATCACGGTTTCAAAAACTTTACTGGTCATGCCAAATTCTGCTGTTCCATTCTTGTGCTCGATCATCCCATACACATTTCCGTACATGTCAGAACCTGTGATCTTCTTCTCACCCGCTTCCACTTTGCCGTTCTGATTGGTATCCAGCAGGCTTTCCATCACAGTCACGGTCATGCCGTCTTTTACAACTGTTTCCAGCACGCGCGAGGTCATCCCAAATTCTGCTGTTCCATTTTTGTGCTCGATCATCCCATACACATTTCCGTACATGT
>JAIORK010000010.1 GCA_021108215.1 bacterium
CAGATGCGCTCCCAGGCGCGCAACGATGCGATTGCGTGGTCGAATGGTATTATCGTGAATGAAGATGCGTTTAGGATTCTGCAACGCGACAATCCGCGTGAAGCTGCGCGGGTGCGGTATCATGAGCAGTTCAGCAATGATTTCATTGGTATGCTGGTGCTGCTGCCGGGTGTTCAGCGGTTTTTGGAACGCCGCATGGTGAACCGGTTCAACCGCAAGGCAGAGCCGCTGCGTGTGGACGCACAGATCCAGCCGTATGTCTGGGGTCGTCCGGCTTCGGATTCGTTTATTATCCGGTTTCTGCGCAGGGCATTGGATAAGTCCCAGATGGACATGAATATCGCTGAGTTGTGGTTCGGGGCGCACAAGAAAAATCCTGGTATTGTGCGCATGGGTAATTTGCCGATGGATCTGGATAAATTTGCCGCTCGGACAGGTGAGCGTCTGCTCGGTACCGGGCGGAAGGTCATCGGCCAGTTGTTTAAAGTGCTGGATGCGAAAGAACCGTTGTCCATTCAGATGCATGAACGGTTTAAACCGGATTCTAAAAATGAGAGCTGGATGGTAGTCATTGACCGAGCCCGGTTGTTTGAAGAGGGCAAAGACCAGCTGGTAGCTGAGATTTATCTGGGATTCCGCCCGATAGAGGATATAGATGACGCAGTGTTGCCGGGTTTCCGTGATGCATATTTGGCGAAGCCGGATGCAGCGTCCAAAGCGGCATTTTATCGAGATCAGTATGCAGCTGCGCTGGAGCAGGGTAAGACAGACACGGAAGGGGCGGCGATCAAGGCGTTTAATAATAAAATTGAGGTGAGATGGGAATCCGGAGATGTGGAGGTCTATATCAATGGTCGCAAACAACCGGCGGATGTGAAGAAACAGCTGGGAGTGGACAATGATATGCTGGTGATGAATGTGCCCGGCGCGACCGTGCATGCGCTTTCCTATGGTGTGATTTATGAATTGCAAGAGACGGCCGACAAGACACTGCGGTTGTATGATCAGGGGCGCAATGATCCCAACCGTCCGCTGCATATTGCGGAGGCAGTCGGCAAGCTGGACTTCACGCCGCGCCCGGCAATGGATTATTTGGTGGCCCCGGCAGAGATGGGTGCGCGGACGACCAATTTAATCCGGACACCGTTGTATTCGATGGATCAGATTATGATGAATCGATTAGGGAATGAAGATGCGGCTGAACAGGTCCGTGTCGTTGTCGGGACAAGCTATCAAATGTTGATGGTGGCGGAAGGGCGCGGTGAATTAAGTTATACCTTGCCGGGAGAAAAGACTGAGCGGTATTTGGAAATCCGTCAGGGAGATACACTGATTGTTCCTGCACAGATGGAAGGCTATACGCTGAAAAATGACCTCGGGAGCAATTTGGCGGTACTCAAGGCCTATGAGTCCACGGATGCGGAGATAGCTGAGATGCAGACGCGGCGCGGGGGCAAGAATTTTTGGGAAGAGGACGGCTTTTTTGTGCCGGAGACAACGCAGGCGGAAGTTCGCGGAGAGGTCCAGGCGGATGAAACGGTGCAGGAGATGCGTCGAATGCAGGAGATCCTGCCGAGTCCGCTGAACAAGCCCCTGCGCGGCTTCAGGTACCTGCCTTTGCGGATGCTGCAGTATGGCGTTCGCAGCATGCTTTTTGCCAATGACCGGAGCATGAGCGGAAATCTTAACAGTCGTGCGCCGCTGCGCGCCGTGGCCGGCATCTTACTGGCCGGGTTGGTGGTGCTGCAATCTGTGGTGGCGGTCTTTGCCGGTGCGCGCGGGCAGGCGCCGGTGGTAGTGGATGACTTGTCTCCTCGTTTTGCGGCGATCAAGCGGACCCTGGTGATACCGGATGCGGTGATGGCCAAGCAGTTTAATATCAAGCAGATCCGTTTCCGTTCGCTTTCCGAGCAGGGGAGTTTTATACAGCGTTTGTTGAGTGGGAAGCTTTTGGGAGCATATACAGAGAACTACGAGGCTTCCAACCATGGTGAATGGGCGACCATCTTCGTGCCGGACCAGTTGCTCAGAACCATGAACCAGAGCATGCCGGCGGCAGATGGAACCTTGCGCACCGGGATTGCCCGGCTGCGTTATCGTGCCAATACCTTTTTGTTCGGTGCAATTGTTGGTTATCAGGCGGACAAATATTATTTCCAGAGCCGCTATGAT
>JAIORK010000011.1 GCA_021108215.1 bacterium
GCATCACGAAAGTAGCTTTACATGCGGCTTGAGGTCAAACTCGCTGAAATACTCCGAATTAGAGTCCCGGTTTTCAACGATATACCAATAATATGGATCCAGTTCAATTTTAATCGGTTCAAATTCAGTGTTAAATGAATAACTATGCGAGCCTGACTTTAATCTAATCTTTACTATTTCCTTTAGTTTTTCATTTTCATCAAGTATACCCACCTCAAGCCATTCATTAACTGCTTTTTTTGTCAGATTGCCAATGCCATCATTGTTTATTTTCTCCGCTAATATTTCTAAAGTAACCGCATTATTATTAACAGAAGCATTTCGCAATTTTATCCGGTACTGCATTCGGTTTTCAAACCATTCTTCAGCAGCAATACACATAGATTCAGGCAGCCATTTTTTCAAATCCCTGTAAAAATCACTAGATGTAACAAAATCACCCGAGCTGTTTCGCGATTGACGCAGCAGCCATTTACACAGCCACTCATTAAATTTTGTCACTCCTGCCTGCTGCGCAATAGAATACAATGCCCAGCCGCCCTTATTCCGGGATACATAACCAGCATCATCTACCCGCAATAGCAACGGTTCTTTTATGGATTCATCGCCTTTGCCTTTTTCATAATCAGCATATTTTTTGGTGAACCATTTTTTTAATTCCGGATGTCCGAATTTGTGATCCATAAAAATCAAGGCTGCATATTCGGGAATCGAATCGGTAATAACTCCGGCACCCTGCACATCCGCAGTCATTATTTTTACGGAAGTCCATTGTTTAGCCATTTCATAAGCGATGTTAAAGTATATATATTCCAGATCTTCCGGTTTTTGGGTATCTGCGGTCCATCCATGATTTTCGGAAATGGCAACCACATTGTGATAGGTAACAAAATCTTTATTATAAAATGGCTTTTCCAAAATGTGTAAGCAGGAATAGGGATATTCTCCGAATTTTTCAGATAGATATAGAAAAGATTCCTGTACTGCTTTTTGAATATGTTCAATATTGTAGGTATGTCTGGGATGGTAATATATTGTGGTTTGAGTTTCCCCAATCCTCATCACCTTCTTTGAATATCTCGCTGATGCTATATAAAAATTCATAAAACCGGGTTTTTCGGATTTATACTGAAAGTAATTTTTATCATTTTTCTGCCATTGGTTAATTAATACACCGGGACAAACTACTTGCTGCTCCCCGGATGTACTGACAACGATATTCCAGGATAATTTATCAGCCTGATCGGACTGCACCAGATTCCCACGGGAAAAAGGCTCCTGGTAACCGGCCATGCGAGATTTTTTAAGTACAAGATTATTTCCCAGACGATCTATGTTATTTTCCACTTCCCGCTTTTCATCATATCCAAAATAAGGAAGAATATCCGTACCCGAAAATGAGCCGTTATAAGTCAAATCCGCCTGAGGATCATTTTGATGAAACCCTTTATAATGAAGCTCAGCCTGGACATGAAGTACGGTTTTTTCTCCGGATTTAAGCGGGCGTGATAAATTGTAAATCGCATAACGCAGTAATTTATCTTCGGCTATCAATTCCATATCCCGGTTTTCCAGCTTTAAATTATCAATAAATAAAAACCTTTTCCAATTAATATGTAAAGTGTCGATTGCCTGTCCGCTCTTGTTTACAAGCAGCAGCCTGGCATTATATTTTGTTCTGCGATCAAGAGGATTTATATCCAACTCCATGTTTATATCAGCAATCTTTGGCTGAGGCAGTTCTGAATACTTTAGATATTTATTTTCATAATCAGCTGCTTCCGCGTTTTTTTGATCGCTGGTTTGGAATCCTGCCAGCTTATGAACGTTTTTATCAATTACATATTCAAAAGCGATAAATAAACCAAGAAAAAGGAAAAATACTATGACAAAACCTGCATTAAGTCCTTTATAAAAACCCATAAATCGTTCTTTAAAAATTTTTTTAATGCCGCGGTTCCATAATTTAACTGTAAGCAGCAGAAACATCACCGCCAGTGCGCTCCAGGCTCCGGCATACCAGGGCATGGCTTTATCGAATATGCCATAACCATTCATTTCCGAATAATCCTCTACCCCAGGCGTAAAGGGAAAAAGAAATCTCAGTTGCTCGATTAAACCAAACTCCACCGAAATTACCAAAAACAGAAATATGGCAATAGATGTTATATGCCCGGCTATACGACTATTGAATAAAGTGCCGGCAAAAAACGCGAGGGCTATCAAATGCATAAACGATACCAGACCAAAACGCGATAGATATATATCCTTAAAATATAATCCCCATTCTATATCAAAAAAGCCCTGGCTGATTTGCGCGCATAAACCCGCGCCGAGCATTACCGTACATACCAGAAAGGCAACACCTGACATCGCGATAAATCGCGATAAAACAAACACCCAGGTGGGCGCCGGCATGGCGTCGGTAATCTGCCAAATCCCGGATTTCCGGTCTTTAAATAAAACCTCACCTGCCCACAGCATTATAAAAATAGCGAGCACAACACCCATAGGTGCCCTGACAAATGACATGATATAAGTAAGCGGCAAATGAGAGGTGGTTATGTAATACTGAGTATTCCAGATAAAATTATAGCCGACAAACATCACAAACAAAAGCAGCATTACAATACGAAATACCACCGGCCGGGTAATATTTTTTAATTCCAGCCAGGCCAGGCGCAAAGACTTGCGCAGCAATTCCCTCACAGAATAAACCGGAGTTACAACGGACATTTCCAATTGCTGCCTGGCGGTGCCAGCAATATTTTCCGGTATTTTATTTTGTTTTGTAGCCAGAATCTTTATAAAATATTTAAAATTAAATTTTTTGAAAGAAATTATAAACATTATACCCGTTAGACCAAGCCAAAGCAGGCGGTTGATTAAAAACTCGGCATTAAGCGCCAAGTACGCGGTATTACGTTCTACAATACTCATGCTGTTAATAATTTTTTCCGCAACTACATAGCCGAATGGATCTATTAATGATAAAAGCAAAACATAAGTCGAACTGTCTTTAAGCGCCAGACCTACCATCACAAAAAAAAACAGGCTTGCGGTTCCAATAAAAGCAGCAGCGGCTTTTCTGAAAAGGACAACCAGAAAAATCGGAAATATAGTCAGCAGTAATATGTTAGGAATGGTGAAAATAATAAAAGCATGTATCAGTTGGCCGATAGGCGCAGGGCCGAATTGCTCCGGAGCACCAATCCCTATATAGGGTAAAAGCAGCATACCAAGGGGATAACCAATAAATAATACAATAGTTATCAAAACAGCGCTGATTAATTTACTGACAAAATAAACTTTATCATTTACCGGGCCGGCATACATTATTTCCGCAGTTCTTGCCTGCAAATCCCGGCCCAGCGCGGACGCGGCAATTATGCCGGAAATAACTATACCCAGCATTCCCATGCAGGCTATATTCAGATATATAGCAGCCGGCGCGTTCATAAATAATTTGACATTTGTCGCCATATTGTAAAAACCGAGATTATACCATATACCCTGGGCGGCCAGGATTGCAAACAGAATGTAGGTAAGGGGGTTTTTTAATCGTTCCAGAAATTCAAATTTAATTATTTTCGCTATCATAATAATCTCCTATACGCCGGCCAGGGCATTAGTTCCCGGATGGATAACGGTAAAATAGGCGTCTTCCAGATCAGGTTCTTTTCCCCGAAAGGAAGCATCCGGCTGCTCATCACTATAAACATCTATGCTCATCTTCCCTTGTTTTAAATGGGATGACGTTACTTTGAATTTATTTTCATAATCCGGCAGTTCATGCGCGGTGATTTCTTTCTCCCAAATCTTTCCTTTGACCGAGTCAATAATATCCTGCGGTATGCCGGTAACCAACATCTTGCCATGGCCAATAACCGCCATTTGGTGGCAAAGGCTGGTGACATCTTCCACAATGTGGGTGGAAAGAATTACAATCGCGTCTTCTCCCAGCTCACTTAAAATACTATAAAAACGTTTCCGTTCTGCGGGATCCAGTCCGGCAGTCGGTTCATCCACTATAATAAGCTCCGGATTTCCGATTAAAGCCTGGGCAATACCAAAACGCTGTTTCATTCCTCCGGAAAAAGTCCCCAATTTACTGTCCCTCTCAGCATACAAATTGACTTTTTGCAGCAAGGAGTTGACCAGTCCTTTGCGCTCATTTTTTTTTGACATACCCTTAATATCCGCCAGATAATCAAGCATTTCAAAAGCTGTAACTGAATCATACAACCCGAATTCCTGGGGAAGATACCCGAGTTTTTTGCGTGTTTCCATGGACTGTTTAAATACATTTATGGTATCAAAATATATTTCACCGGAATCAGCGTCTTGCAGCGTGGCAATCGTACGCATCAAGGTAGATTTACCCGAGCCGTTCTGGCCTAACAAGCCGAACATGCCTTTGCCGATGGTTAGACTGACACCCTTAAGCGCTTGCACCCCATTGGGGTAGGTTTTTGAAAGATTATTTATTTTTAATTGCATCATTTATCTCCTGGTTATTAAAATACCCTTCTCTGAAAAGACCGGGCCATAATTCATTTTTGTCATCCCCGAATAATGTTATCGGGGATACAGTGACTTTTAACTCTTAAAATTGAAACCTCTGGATTCCGGCTAAAATCATGCCGGAATGACGGCAAGGCTGTTTTCTCTCAAAATTTATAGGAAACCTTACCTCCAAATGTTCTTGGCGCTCCCATTAAAACACTATTCATACCCGTCAGATCATAGGCAAATTGAAAATACCTTTTATCTAAAATATTTTTCATCCAGAACATAAACTCAAAATTATTGATACCCAGTCCAATATGAGCATTAAAAAGCGCATAACCCGAATTTTTCATCGAGTTGTCCACACTATAATATTGTTCTCCGGTATATTTAAGTTCACCTCTAATAATGGGTTTGTACGACAGCTTATCCGAATGCATGATTTCTTTCGCATATTGAATACCAATCAGCCCGGTATATAACGGAGTAAAAGCCTGTGATTTACCCTTTAAGTCTTTTTTCTCCATTTGATTGGTCATAAAGTTATAAGTTGTTATCTCAAACTCTCTTAGAGTTGATTTATTGTACCCGCCTGAGGCATCAATAGTCAGACCATCAGCTATTAATGCCTGGGTCTCAAGTTCCACGCCATAAACCACGGATAAAGCGGCATTCTGTATCCCATAGTCCGTCGGGCCGAAATAAACATTCACCTGCTGATCCTTCCACTCTGCATAAAATATATTCGCATTTACTGAAAGCCTTTGGTTAAAAAGCCTTGATTTAATTCCTGCTTCATAGTTCCAGCTATATTCAGGATCATATTTAATTTTTCCCGAAATATGACTATAGGTGTTTATGCCACCGGCTTGATAGCCCCGGGTAACACTGATAAAGGGTTTTGCAATATCGTCAATATTATAGGCTATGGCAAATTTAGGCGACAGAGCCTGATAATCCGCTGATTCATTATATTTTTCCCCTGTAAATACTGTTTCGCCCATATAGCTACTCATAGTTTGGATTTCTGTTTTTTTAGTATCATAGTCACACCTTAGCCCTGCTGTTAATCCCAGCCGGTTAAATAAAGTATAGGTAAGTTCGCCAAAAGCCGAACCGGTTAATGTTGAGAGGGAATAATTATCCATAAACCCATTGCCTTCCATAGTAGCGTAAGGAAAATAGGGACTACATGAATCTTTCCCATATACTGCTCCCAAGTTCTGTTCCCGGTCATCATAGGAAACAAATAATCCCAGCAGCCATTTTAGATTTATATCTGTCATATCAGTTTGAATTCGCAGCTCATCATTTAAGGAAAAATCGTTATTCTCTCCACCGAATAACATAATATCACTCGCAGTATAATCCATTTCCATATCAGCAAATTTGCTGTCAGCTTTATTAATTCCCAGAATATTGACAATATTAATATTTTTTATTGAAAATTCAGACTTGAATGATCCGTTATGGCCAATAGTTTCATGAGTACCTGTTGCATTATGGTATAGCGTATACGGATCTTTATTTGCCATATCCGGCGAGGAATGAAAAGGGTATAACTCCTCTGACTTTTGCCAGTATTCATATTTTATATCAAACTCACTTGAAGAAGACGGCTTGATTTTTACAGCCACATTACCCGCACCTGCTGTAATTCCCCCGGTTTGCCTGCTAAGCGTTTCATTATAAAAATATCCGTCAAAAGACTTGAAATACCCTCCGAGTTTTAAAAATATTTTTTCATTTATCAGCGGGAAGGATATATCTCCATTGGTAATAGTATTATTAAAATTTCCATATTTAGTGCTAATATGTCCGCTAATTTCATTAACCGGAGGTTTTGAAATTATATTGATTACGCCCCCCATATTGTTTTTGCCGTATAAAGTTCCCTGCGGGCCTTTTAATATCTCAATCCTTTCCACGTCGTATAAAATCGGCGGGATTGACATAAACTTGCCCATATATATGCCGTCTAAATAAATCCCGGTGGCCGATCCACAGGCATTCATCGTGTAGAATCCCCGAATCACAGGCGATACCGATCCTGAAAATCCGGCATCTACTATAGTTACATTCGGACTTACTGCTGATAAATCCGCAATATCATCTATATGTAAATCCTCAATACGTCCGGAATCAAGCGAGGTTATCGCGGCCGGCACATCAAAAGCATCTTCTTCTTTTTTCTGGGCGGTTACCACGACAACCGGCAGCACGACAGCGAACAATTTTTCTGAGTTAGCTTCTTTTTCAATTGCCTGCGCCTGCCCGGTTTCCGGTGATGGTATCCGGGTATTTGTTTCTTCGGCACACACATTAAATTGCAGCAGCATAGCTGCCATTACCATTAAGCATGTTTTCTTTTTCTTCATTCTTTTTACCCCCTGTTTAAATTACTTTTTTATTTATTCTGCCAATAAGCACTCCAATATCCTTTTTATGCTTTTAATCCGCTCATACCCGTCTCCTCCTTAAATACATATAGCTTCTATCTCACATTCAACATCCTTCTAATTCAAATAGAATACCAACATACGCGGGCATTTGTGTCCCATGGAACATGGAAGCTTATGACTGTTTGCCACAACTTCAAGCAATGGCCCGCAGGTCTTTTGGCTGATAAATTCCCGCTTTTCAATCTCAGGAAGACAAAAATCAACAGGCCTTGCCCGGCAGGCCCAAACATCTGTAAATTTCGTCAACTGGACGTTTTTCTTCGAATTGATAATTTCAATCTCCACTGCGTGTGCCTCCGGTAAATTGATGTTATTAATCGGTAGGGACGATTCACTTGTGCCCTTCTTTTAGGTATGAATCGCCCCTGCATGACTATCGGTTAGAACTTCACTTTCAACCCAGCGAGAACACTGGTACCATCAATATCATATTCATCTGTGATATTTTTCTCGCCCGAAAGGTTATCTGCCCGGACAAATATGTCCACATAATCAAGAATATTGCGGGACAAAGCTAAATTAAACAGGGTATAGGCATCCAGTTGGTCTTCATTTTCCGCATCCTCAAAGCGTTCGCCCACATATTCCGCCTCTGCCACCAGCAGTACATCAATAAAGGGAATGCGGTAACTGGCGCTGAAGTCGAGCTTATGTTGAGGCTTACAGGTCAGTTCTTTCCCTGTCTCTTTATCCTCGGTTTGAAGATATGTGTAACCCAGCCTAAAGTTCAGATCATCCAGGGGCTGGCCGGCCACGCTAAATTCCATACCTTGCGTCATAACCGCATCCACATTGACCCAGTTCATATCCCAGGGCGGACGTCCCCGTCTTACATATTCAGCATTAATTAAATCCTCAATATCATTACGGAAATAAGAGAGCTTGGTCAGGAGCAGAGTTGAAAGGTTATACTCCGCGCCTACCTGATAACCAATGGATTTCTCAGGCTTGAGATCAGGATTCGCTTTGACCAGGAAAGGTCCCATGCGCCAGTCCTCTGCATACAACTTAACCAGGCTGGGAGCACGAAATGCGGTTCCCGCAGAAGCTCGCAATTTTAATCCTTCCATAACCTTATACATCAAGCTGGCCTTGGGATTAGTCTCTGTTCCCCAAAGGTCGTGATTATCCCCCCTGGCACCCAGAACTGCTGTTACCGGGCCAATATCCATTTCCGTCTGCAGCAGTCCACTGTGCAGGGTCTGATCCGCAGAATATTCTTTGCCCTGATCGTCTAATTTTTTGCTGTAATACGAATATCCACCGATAAGTGTGTAGTAATCAAACAAAGTACGGCTGTAATTGATTTCAGCATCATAATCATCGCCAATGTAATCAGTACTTTTATCCTCGGTGTAATGTTTATAATTTAATAATCCCCCCCGGAAATTTAATTTTGAATATTTGTCCGGAGTCCAATCAAACAGCATATTCAAACCCAGATGCTCCTGATTGCGGCCTTCATAATCCATCTTGTTTTTAGAGTAGGATGGTTTGACAGCTAATTTAACCTGGGGAGTAAATGAGTATTGCATGGTCCCTTGCACCATATCCTCGCTGTATTTATCGGTTTCCTTCTCAATGCCGTCGGACTGCCGGTGCGTATAATTTGCGGCCACCCCGAAATCTCCGGTCTTAATGCAGCCGCCTGCCTCATAAATCTGAGTCTGCCGGCTGCCCAAAGATGCGCCGGCTGAGGCTTGCATTTTTTCCGTCGCTGACTTAGTAATAATATTCACCACCCCGGCCATGGCATCGCTTCCGTAAAGCGCGGAACCCGGTCCTTTAACAATTTCAATTCTTTCAATCATTTCCACCGGGATTTGGTTAAGGTCAACAGCGTTGGCATGCCCGCCTACAGCTCTCTGTCCATCCACCAGAATAAGCGTCTGACTTGCGTCTAAACCCTGGATTTCAATCTTCCCCTTATCTCCCCAACTGCCGCAGGATTTGTTAATCTTTATTCCCGGCAAACCGCGCAAAGCATCCTGAACCGTTTTAACGCCCCTGGCCTGAATATCTTCCTTTGTTATGATCTCGGTTGTCACCGGCACATCGCCCAGTTTGTGTTCAGTCCGGGTAGCTGAAATTACAAGCGTATCTAAATTAAAATTTGACATTTCTTTCTCTGCTGAGGCAGCGGGAATCTCAACCGGCACTGCCGATTCCGCCACCGGAGCTGATTGCTCCTCAACCGGCGGCGCTGTTTGTTCTGCAACCGGCGTTGTCTCAATTTTCTGTTGCGCCCATGCCGGCATTCCCCATGTAACCATGCCCAGCATGGTTACTATTGCTATGTATTTTTGCATTTCTTCCTCCTGGTTTTACTAAATTTTTTTTCTATTCGGAATCCTCTGGTTATCCAGTGGGTATTCACGTATGAAATCTAAAAATAAGCTCCACCGGCATGGTAGCTTTTGGAATCAGTTTAGTTTTGGAAACGTTTCTTCTCAATTTTTTCTATTTGCACTATCTTTGCATCATGAATAATGATTCTCACCTCCCCATAATTCAATTTCATAATCGCCTTTGCGATTTCAGCCATAATATTTTTTTCTTCAAGATTCTCTTTTTTCATTAGCCTGACTCCTATAGTCGCTGCCTGCGCATGCCCCACAAAAGCGCTCCTGCAAAAACACCTATCAAAAGCAGCAAGATAAAGATAAGTTTTCTATTTTCTTTGATCATTTTTTTAACTTGTTCCATAACCTGCTGCTTCTTTTCCAGTTTCATGCCTTTTTGGTTTTCCGCAGCTTTGCCGACGCGGGTCTGAGTTATCTGTTTTTCATAGGCTTCTTTTAATTGCGGATCCAGTTGTTTGGTAAGCATGGCTCTTAATTTGGCATTGTCACATACAAAACCGCTGCATCCGGCTTTGTAATCAACCACCAATCGGGCATGCAGAATTGCCAATTGCTTGATCACTTTAGCATCCGGTTTCCATAATCCTTTGCGCACGGTTTCCAGCATAACTGCTGTCATTTCCTGCAATGCAAAAGGATTTTTCTTTTGAAAATATTTTTCCATACCCAGTTGATGCTTATCCTCAATATAGACCTGATGCAGTTCATCCCACAACGCTTTATCAATGACTTTAGGTTTCATTACATTCCAGCCATAGGTGTTTCTAAAACTCTCGGCAAATGTTTCCGCAGCAGAAGCTCCTTCTTTTTGCAGGCCTTTAATATATTTGGGATTAAATAGCGTTGTTCTGGACTCAAGCCATATAGCTTCTTTGGCGCCTTGTACTTGGGCACTATGTTTATTACGCAAATCATTAAAATAGGCATCCGGATCGCGGCCGGTTACATTGCGTATTACAGCATTAAGCCCGCCCATAAATTCATACACATGATCCAGGGATAAGGGACCGTTGACAGAAGACGAGCGCGGTTGAACAACAGTATCGGTCATCTGCAAAGCACCTTCAAAAATGCCAGGTTTAAAGGTTCCCCAGTTACCGGGCATATAAACTGCGCCCATATTTTTCATATATTGATCGGTTATTTCTTTGTCTTTTTCCCACTTGTCACCTGATTCCACTAATCCCATAATCGCTGTGCCATAATTACCATTAACACCTCCAAACACTCTGGCTGTTGAAAAAGTCCGGGCTTCTTCCGGTGACAAACCTTTGGCTTTCATCACTGCTTCTGCCTGTTGGGTACCTTCTTTGACATAATTCTTATATTCCTGTCCATCATCAGCCTGACTGGCCAAATCCACAGCTTTTTGAATCAGATTAATTCGCGATGAAGCAATATCCCGGAACTGTCCGGATGTCTGTACCACCACATCAATCCGGGGCCGCTTTAACCTTTCCATAGGAATTAACTTCAGATCGTGGACAACACCCCGCGAATTACGGACCGGCTCAATACCCAGTAAATAAATGATTTCTGCAATCTGAGTACCCTGACCACGAATAAATTCACCACCCCATAGGGTAAAAGCCACTTTTTTAGGATAGTTACCTGTTGTTTTTAATTTAGCTGCCAATAATTGTTCTGCCAGTTCAACGCCGGTTTTCCAGGCTTCTTTAGTTGGTGTTTTTTCCGCATCAATGGCATAAAGATTTCGTCCGGTAGGCACGGCCTGGGGATTAACAATGGCATCGCCGCCGGAAGAAGGTGCTATATAGCCTCCATTTAATGCATTTTCCACACCTGATAATTCAGCTCCGGTTGATGCCTGCAAATTCCGGTAATACGTTTTTACTGACAACAAGGCATTACTATAGGTTTTGGCGGCCCTGACATATGCTGCTTCTTTTGCTTCCAGATCAACCAAACGGGCTTGGGCCAGTTCCAGGCCTTTTTCCAGTCGCTCCGTATAAGCAGAACTTGTCATCATGGTTGATACTGCTTTGGCCATGGGATGATCCATATCAGTAATGATTTCCGCCAGATTTTTATTTTTTAAATAAAATTCCCAATCAATAATTATTTCTTTTAATTTGGCAACATTTTGCTTATCTACAATTGTTTTTTCAACCGAACTCCCTTTAAACAATATAAGCAATGCATTGCTGGTTTTTTTATCCAGACACTGCTCAGCCCGCTTTTTCCGCATCATTACTTGTTGGGCAGCAACCCGTTGCTGCAATTTCTTGTCCTTTAATAATTCAAATACCCGCTGCCGGACATTCTCATCCTGCATTTTTCCAACTAATTGAAGAACATCAGGCATGTTCATAAATTTTAGTTTCTCCTGCATGGCAGGAATTAGTTTGGCAATTTTCATAGCCTTTTTCATACTTACCGGATCAAGTAATCCAAAGATACGATCAACGTTTTTCTCTTTTTTTAATTCTTCAATAAATGCCTTTTTTTCAGGATCACCGGCAACAGCCACCACATCATTAATTAATGCTTCTTCATCTATAAAAGAGACCGACTCGGCTTTTTTGTGACCTGTTTTTTTCCCCGACATGGCAATCATGCCGGCAAAAAATTCATCATCACTCATGGTTTTGTTGGCATCATCCCAGACTTTGATCCGTCTTTGATCTTTTAGATCAAGATAGTCAAACTCATCTTTTTCACCTTTGAGTATGGCAGCAATCATCGCGCCTGCTTTTTGGCGGTAGTGTTCTTCAAAATAATGAGCATTACCTTTTTTTTCCAGCGTTAAAAGGCCTTTAATTACATCCATATCAGCTAATCCATACGCCAACCCATCAATAGCCATTAACCTGGCTGTTTGATAATTTTCCTTTTTTGTATAAGAGCGGCCCATTGAATATAATCCTTTGGTGATTTTTTCCTGTTCAATGGCATGAATATAATTATGAAGTTTGCTTAACATTTCTTCTGTAAAAGGGTCCTCATCTTTAAGACCTATATCTTTTCTCAAATTAAGTTTATCTACTACTTCAATAACAGTATTTTTATAAGCTTTTTTCATGCCTGGTTTTTCTGTGCTGTAATAATGATGAATCGCCTCATGCAGGTCATTAAATTGCGCATACAATTCTGATTCTGTAAACGGCGGAGTTAAATGCGTTACCAATGTGGCATAGCTTCTTCTTTTGGCAATAATGGCTTCACCAATATTGTTAATTACATATAAATAGATGTGCGGCATTTCACCGATCAGGGCATCAGGCCAGTCTTCTTTGGAAAGTGCTGTTTGTTTCCATGGTGTGAATTCAAGACTGCCATGAGTACCAAAATGCATAACTGCATCCGCGTTAAATCCGTATTGCAGCCATAAATAGGGCGCAATATAGGAATGAGGCGGCGCTTTTTTAACCCCATGAATTAATTTGGATGATTCGTCTCCATAGGCCGGCATGGGCTGCGGCAGAATAACAACATTGCCGAATTGAATGCGTGCAATCGCTAAATATTGAGCACCTTCTTTTTCCACGTTCATATAGGAACCCGGCGCCGGTCCGTATAATGAAACAACATTTTTAATCATGTCCGGTGTTAAACGCTTTTGACACCAGACTTGATACGTTTTTACATCAATCAATTCCGGTTCACCTTGTTTTAAAAATTGTTTGATGGTTCCCTGGGCATAGGTACCAAGCACAGCACCTTTTTTTTGAATAAGCTGTTGCAGTTCATTAACCGACTTTGGCAATAACCCGGTTTGATAGCCTTGGGACTTCAAATAGTGCAATGTATTGAATAAGGATTCACAGACATTAAGACCTCCGGCTACCATGGCGTTTAATCCCGGTCCTTTGTAATAAACAATCGCCAGTTTTTTATCTTGGTTATCCGCTTTTTTTAACTTCAGCCAGTTATCTGCCTTAGCTACCATGCGCTCTACCCGTTCAGGAATGGCTTTAAACACATATAATCCCTGGTCGTTTTTAAACTGGGCGCCAATAATCTGCATATCAATGGCCCCATCCAGTTCCGGCATGACCATACTCTGACTGAGCATAGATCTTCGGACCATTCCTCATAGGGTCTATACATTTGCAGAGCACACATAACCGGAATGTTTTTTTCTTTTAAATAAGCAATCAGCGCTTCTCCCTGCCCGGGAATCATTCTTCCATGGGGCATAAGAATCACCAGATCAGGCTCAACTGACTTGATAAATTCAAAACGCCTGGTAAATCCGGCAATCGGGTAGACATTATGACCTGCTGATTCCAGGCCAATGATCAAAGCGTCAACCGGACCGCGATTGTTGGGATTTTTTGGTCCTAAATTGCTGGTCACAATACAAATATTACTGGCGGCTTGATCGTAATAACCCCTGGTTTCATAAAATAATTGATAGTCTTTTTTGACGGGATAATATGCTTCTTTATCCAGATGAAAAAACAAATTACGCGGAATAATATGCGGTTCGGATATTTTTTGGGTAAATAGTTTTTTATTATCAAACACACGTCTGCTGTAATTCAAAAGATTGGTGAAATTCTTTTTACCGCTGTTTTCAAAATAACCTTCAATTGCTTTTAAATCTTTTCCCGTCAGGTTGGTCAAATCACTCCCGGTGCTGGTGGCTGCATAGACATAAACTTTGCTGCCCTTTTTAATCGCCTGTTTGATTTTTAGCTGTTGCTCCGGTTTTAGATGAAGCCCCATGCCAAATAAATAAATCGCTTTAAAGCGGGTCAAACGCGGCATTTTTGTTTCGCGCAGATCATACCGTTTCAATTTCACAAACATATTCGGCTTAGCCTTCATAATCTCGGCATATTGAAAATCCCGAAAATTAATAAACGCGATTGATGTGGGTTTTACATAGCGATAAAACAATCCTCCCAACACAAACAGTAGTAATACCCCGGCAATGATTATTTTGATTTTATTTTTTTTCATTTCCCCGACCTTTTCAATTCATTATTTGGTAGGGGCACGGCGTACCGTGCCCCTACCGATATTTATGTTTATTCCGGCACATAAATAATCTGCCCGTCTTCCAGTTCATAAGCGATGCCAATCTTGCGCCCTTTCCCTTCTCCGCTTTCCTGACTACCCTTATACGATGTGATCTGTTTCCCTTTTTTCACAATAATTTCCATATTTTCCTTACCGGCATTTTTTATCATAGTAAATTCTTCCTGCCTGAGCAGCTCCGGCACTTTGAAAAAAGTAACCATTGCCACCATCAGAGCTACTGCGAAAATCATAGCCAGATCAAACAAATTGGCCATACCTTCCAAAGGATCGCTATCCGCATCCAACAGACGGCGATAAGGACGATTATTGCGCATCTGCTTCACTCCGGCTTTTATTTACTTCCATCACAAATTGTAAATCATTCAAATCTTCCGTATTCCAGCGATGCCGGATAAGCTGGATTACAAAACCGATAGCGCCCACAAAAACCCCGACGACTGTTGTTGAAAAAGCAACCTGCATATTAACTGCCATTGACTCAATATCACCTGAAGCCAGCCCCACCAGCGCCGGTCCCATGGGTATGAGGGTCCCCATAAGTCCCAGCATGGGACCAAGACGCATCATGGTCCTGGCTTTTTCAAGCTGTTTATGATTTTCCAGCTCATAATCCGCCAGCAGCTTGTCTGAAATAATTGATTGCCACTTTTTTATTCTGCATTGCTCTACAAAATAGAAAAATCGATATTGCTGTATATCTGCTGACATATCCTCAGTCTTTTCATGATTCATTAATTGCTTTAAAAGAGTCTGCTTTTTTTTCTTTAAATGCAACCTTTTGGTATAACTGCCATAAAATCCGCCCAACAGGATTAAGGTCATGACAAATATCGCAATCAAAGTCACAATCACCGGTATTAACAATGCCGTTGATATCCAATATAAAACATTCGTCAGTACTAACATTTTTTTCTCTCCTTTGCCAACTTATGCATAAACCAGCCGCTGATCACAAACAACATCATTCCCATCAGAACCAGACTGCTTTTTATCCATTCAATTTCAAATACCTGCTCACGCATTTCTGTCCCGGTTAACATCAACGGAATAAACATAGCTACCAGGATTTGGAAAAAATTAATAATAATCTTCATTTCCAACCGCCCGATCCATTGCTGAAAAACCATTCGCAAAAAAATGACTAATAAAAAAAGCACCACAACAACAGCTGCGCTCATCATCAACGCAATCAACCAGTACGACCACTGATGTGCCACATGCAACAAACCGCCCAGACCGACAAACAAAAAAACAAATACCAAACCATTCGGAAAAAGAATCCCATTTGTAAGTATTTTTCCTTGATCCCTATGCAAAAAATGATTGCGCATCATTCTAATCGTCAAAAACATTACTGCCATGGATTCCACAATCTGAAACGTACAAATACTCAACAAAACTTCCTTGCTTTGAACCCATGCCATCATCGTCAACGTATTCACTTTCATACTCAGCGGCAACATCACAAGTACGCTGATTGCAATCACACCCACCACACTCCATAGCAACACTTTGTTTTCATAAAGCGATAAAGTCAGCATGGTATGACCAATAGCTAAAATTGATAAAAACAGTAATAAGACCAGCATTATTTCTCCTGCTTAACTTTGATTTTCTTCAAAAGCTCCGGCCATTTTCACACCCCAGTCTTTGGCTTCATCCAAAACATCTTCACTAATTTCACCGTCGATTTTCAGATTGTCCGTAACGATTTCCGCGCCGCCGGCCTTGAGGGTTTCAGTCAAAATATCCACGGCCTTGCAATATTGAGCATACATACTGTCACCCGGTCCAAAAACCGCAGCCTTTTTGCCGGCCAGGTTCAGATTCCGCAGGCCTTCTTCGAACTGAATAAAATCATCCTGCAGTTCCCCGTCACCCCAGGTCGAACAGCCCAGTACAATTAGCTCGTAGTCTTTCAAAGTCTCCGGGGAAAAATCCGCGACATTCTTCCGAACCACCTCAAACTCCGCTGCTTTCAAACCCGTTGCCACGGCCTCGGACATCTTCTCGGTATTTCCTGTTGTACTTCCAAATACAATAATTGCTTTTATCATTTTCTATCCTCCTATGGTTTGAATTTGCATTTGCTGCTTTATAAAATAACCGGCTATTTTTTCCATATACAAATCCGGATCTTTTTTATTTCCTATTAACTTCTCCATAACCATTTCCGCTTTTTTCTGAAGTTCCATGGTTCTTATGGCTTTTTCAGGATGTTTATAAACCAGCCAGCGGCCTTTTGGAAAAAGCGGTCTCTGCTTACCTTCCATAAACATTTCCACATCATGCAAAGGAAACCCCAGAAACAATCCGATTTCATGCGGAACTGATCTGGATTTAAATCGCATTGCCAATATATCAATATAATCTTCGAGTGTTTGACAGGCAGCATAACCCTGCGCACTTAAAAACCGGCATACATTTTCTTTTTCCAGTACTTGTTGTAAGTGCTCCGGCCGGTAAAAAAGAATATGCTGAGCGTTTTTCTTGGTCCCCATTTCTTTATAGGCCAATCCCAATGATTTCGTTACCTGACATCTATAGTGCGTCCATAAAAAACATTGGCTGATATTGTCGTAGTTCTCAAAATGACTTAATCCCAGCAGGCATGCCGGTTTCAGCTTGAACAAAAGTACCGCCAGTTTCTTCTGTAAAAGACCAATTAAATAGTCAGCATGCCCGGAGCAACAGTGACTGTGATATTTTTTGATATGGCGATGACTAAACATAATCCTCTCTTTTTTTTGTTAGTTTCGTCTAACTTTTAATTTAAATTTTTTCTTTCTTCTATCGAACCAGGCGTTTTACCTGTTCCAAATAATTGCCTATATGTTTTTGCGGTTTTAATAATTGGGCCGCTTCCAAATACTGCTGCGCTTTTTCATACCGTGTTCGCGCCACAGACAATTGGGCCAGCCGGATAAGGGCATCAACCTTATAGAGTTGTATCCTGCCGGCGCGCTCATAGGCAATGGCAGCCTGTTCATACGTTTTTTCATCATAATACAAATCTCCCATAGCCAGTAAGGCTTTGCCATTAAGCGGATCTTTTTTCAGCACTCGTTTATAAGCGCTTAATGCTTTGGTTTTATCACCTTCCAAATCCGCTTTTCCGGCTAATTGCAAATACAGTTTATTCGCCTGCCTGGCCGTCAGTTTATTTGCAGCATTTAATTGTTGGGCCTTTTTAATTAATTCGTTTACATAAGTAATCTCCTTTACCATTAAAAACCCGTCAATGGCCCGGAGTAAACGATTACTATCAACTGTTTTTTCAGAAAAAGCCTGTTTATAAACTATTAATGCCTGTTTCGGTTGATTTTGATTCAAAAACAGATCACCTAAAGTGCTTAAACCTTCTTTTGAAATCACCTTTAAACGTCTGGCGCTTTCCAGAGCACTGACAGCGCCGGCTGTGTTTCCCAATGACATGCGTCCATTGGCGAGCAATGCCCACAATTCCCCGCGAAAAGGATAATCTTTTATAACTCTTTCCAACAATTTAATTGATTCCTGATAACGTTCCTGTTCAAATAAAGCTTTTACCAATCCCAACACAGCATTCACATCCTTAGGATTATACATAATAGCCTGGCGATATGAAGATTCCGCAGCAACTGCATCTTCTTTCAACAAATAAGTGTATCCCAGCAATGTCAGGGTTGATGGTTTGGGCGCACCTTCCAACAATAGATGCTTTAATTCGTCAATCGCTTCATCAACTCTGTCTTGCTGCACCAGCACTCTGGCCAAATTGGCACGGGCTCTGTTAAAATTCTCCATTTTTTTCAGCGCACCACGATAAGCTTTTTCCGCTTTTTTATACTCATTCAACTGGAATCGAACATTGCCCAAAGCAAAATTCAAGGCAGCACTTGATTCAGCTTTAATTTTTGCTTCCAGTACCCGGGCTGCTTTGGTCAAATCTTTTTTGGACACTTCCGCTACCTGTGAAAGCAGCTTGGCTTCTTCCGATGAAACAACCGGTTCTCCTGCATAAACCGGTCCTGAAAGCAGAATAATTACCGCTGTCATCCCCATACTAATCTTAACTTTTAACATTTTACTTACCTCTCCAGTTTAAATTCCAAAGGCAATTCGACACTGGTAGCAACCGGGTTGTTATTGCGTCTGCCCGGTTTAAAACGCCATTTTTTAACAGCATTGATTGCCGATTGTTCAAATAAGTTGGCCGGTGCGGCTGATTGAATCTTAATGCTGCTTACCGAACCGTCAGCGTGAACAATAAATTTAATAACTACTTTGCCTTCTATACCTTTATTTCTGGCTGCCAAAGGATATACCGGCGCTACCTGATAAACAACCTTGGGCGCCTGATCTACTTCTGCAATGTCAAACACTAATTCATCCGCGTTTAACACATTACTTAAATTGAAATTCAATCCAAAATCACCCACTCCGGGTTGCAGACCAAGCACTACATTCATCTTCATCATTGATAATTGCCGCCTCACAGGATTTAGTCTCGGTTTGGGATGTTCTTTTTTCTTTTCAATCAGCAACGGTATACGGGGCGGAACTTTTTGCATTTCAACGCTCTCCACCTGCCTGACAACCAGGGCTTTTGTTTTTTTTGCCATTGACTCGATTAATGGCAAACCAAGAAATATCGTCAGCGTAATAAGCAAACTAAATATAACCACCTGCCGGCTCCAGACCGGACCAATATCGATTTGGTATATTCGGACTTTACTCATCGGGCCTCCGTAGCGATACTTACTATTTTTGCACCGCCTAATTTGCATTCATCAATAACATCCACCACCACGCCACTTTTACTGCTTTCATCCGCCATAATAATAACCGGCCGATCCTGTTCTTTGAGCATTCTCGAAACCAAACTGCGAACTCCGCGCAGTCCGATTTCTTTGCCTCCGTAAATAATACTTCCATTGGTTGCAACACCGATCATAATGCTTTGTTTTTCCAGTGTTTGCGCGCTGGCAGCTTTGGGTTTTTGTATTTCCAGCCCTATTTCTTCTACAAAGGCTGTGGTAACTATAAAAAATATGAGCAATAAAAACATCATATCAATTAAGGGAGATATATTAATGTCAACCTTGTCATCTGATTTTAAATATTGCCGCCGATTCATCTTCAGCTCCTTTTCAAAGCCAGGGAAACATGTATTTGCAATGCCAAAAGATGATGCTGCAATTGCTCCATTCGCTTTTTTAATACATTTATCCCAAATAATCCCGGTATGGCTACAATTAAACCAAATTGAGTGGTAATCATGGCCTGACTGACACCGGATGCCATTAATTCCGTGGTTTCTCTGGAATGTTCGGCAATTGCATCAAAAGTCCCGATCATACCCAACACTGTTCCCAAAAGTCCCAACAAGGGAGCCGCAGCAACCAGGGCCTGAAGAATAACCAATGTTCGGTTATAGGGTGTTACTTCTTTTTGCCATACTTCTTCAAATACATTTTCCGGTTTGCAGCCCTGTTCAATTTTTTCAATGGCATAGACTATAATTTTCCAGAAATAGTATGCCTGACCGGCCGAAACTTTTTTCAGTGCTCCCCATTTCTTTCGCAAGGACAATTCTTCTTCGATTTCATGCTGAACAATTTCCGGCATATCAAGTTTGCGTTTTAATGATTGATTCAATTGAATAAAATAATACCAAATGAGATAACAAACCAATGCTATGGGAATCAAAAGCCATCCGCCTTTTATCCAGTAACCAATACTGTCAGATAATAAATTTATCATCGTTTCCAACCTAATACCTTTCCAACCTTGCCTAGAGTATCTTGTAGGGACGTATTGCAATACGCCCCTACAATTAATTCCTTTAAAATCAAAGCCTATGGTATTTTTGTCATGCGATGTTCGCCTACGGCGATATTCCCTCGCTTCATCAATGGGCTTACCCGGCATTCGCCGGGCAAGCTGCCCATTGTGTTCGCGTTAGCATGATAAAAGCATTCGGGAATGATAACCTAAAAAACAGACTAATTGCTCAAGCTCCCGGTACCTTTCCGGTGTAGTCCATTAATAAAGCTTATTGATGTTTGTTCCAGCGTATGGACAATGGTTTTTACTCTTCTTGCCAAATAGGCATGCACCAACAAAGCCGGAATTGCGATCACCAATCCGAATTCAGTTGTCACCAATGCTTCACTGATACCGCCGGAAAGCAGATTTACTTTTCCGGTTCCAAATATTGCGACCATATCAAAGGTATGGATCATGCCGGTAACTGTACCGAGTAATCCCAATAGCGGCGCTGCTGCCGCCGCCACCGACAGAATGGATAAATTTTTCTCAAGATAAGGAATCTGACTCATAATCTGCTCATGCATAATTTCCTCAATATGTTCCTGGGATGCTTTGTGATGATGAATCCCTTCTAAAAGCACTGTTCCTATTGGTGCGCCGACTTTTTCCGCTTCAGTTTTTGCTGCTGCAATTTTTTTATTATGCAGCAAACTTAATACCTTACATATTACAGGATCCGCATTAACTTCCAGTTTCATCAATGACCTAAATTTCCAGACAGCTGTAACCAGACAGAGTAATCCCAAACCCAGAATGGGTATCATGGTTATACCTCCGGCTTGTATATGCCCAAACCAGGTTTTTTTATACTTTTTAACTTTCAAGGCTTCGCCCAGCGTGAAATCAAGAGGTATATTTTTTTCATTTCCCTTTAGTAAGGATGAAATAATATCAGGCGCTATGTTATAAACCATCGCCAACGTACTGCTGCCTAATTTAATACCCAAAAGTCCTGCAACTTTTTGCTTATCATCCACAAAATATTCTATAGGTCCTGCCTGAACTATATTTCCTTTGTGCAGATAACCTGATTCATCCAATGCTTCACCTTTATAGATATAACCGCCTAATTGCTGTCTGTTTTTTCGAGCTGTAAATTCCAGTACCGGCTGAACAGCTTCCAGGACCGCTTCCGGAGTGTCCAAATTTAAAAAACGATCTATTTTAGCGAACTCACCGGCATAATGCTTAACTTCACTGCCACTCATTCGCACCATGGTATCTTTCCGGTATTCATTAAGCAAAGCAACTGCGAAATGTATTTCTTCTTTTAATAACCCTGTCTGATCTTTCAATTGTTCATAACCGGCTTCTTTCATCCAGAGAACATCTTTTAACATTTCTTTTTTTTGCCGCAAAGGAAGCAATGCCTGTTCAAGTGTTTCCAGCTTTTGGCTCATCACCACACGTCCGGCGCTGTTTTTTTCGCGAATATCCGCCAGTTTTTGATTCTCAAGAGCAATTTCCTCTTTGACTTCCAGAACCGTCTTTTCAATGGATTGCTCTGCATGAACCTGCCCGGTTAATGTGATCAGGCTTATTAAAATTAACAGCAGTATTCTTTTCACGGCACATCCCTTTCAAACTTTACGGGCAAGTGAACAAAGTCCGCAATCTGACTATGATTATTGTATTCAATGCTTTTGCGAATTTTTCCCGCCAATTCGCAGCGCCATTCCCATTGCCACCCGTTTATACCGGGACGTCCAATACCGGCTTGCCGGTTATCCGTAGATACACAATACCCCTGGGCCAGACCTAAATAAATCACATCGCATTCCCGCTCTTTTCCATCATCCCCCAGCAGTACTTCTTTCGCTGTATTAATACTTTTTTGATACAGTTCAATTTTGGAATATACACCTATGATGGTTTGCAGCCGCTGCGAAATACTTCTTTTCCCTGCTGCTTTTAATTGACCAAACATTTTTTCCATTTCTTTTTTTAATGAAGATGGTAATTTTGTTTGCCATTTAAGCAACTCTTCTTCCGCCTGTTTAAGATGAACCTGACTGCCGGCCAATGCCCGATGATAGCGTTCCTGCTGCGCCTGCCATTTAATCCGTTTGATACGATTGCTGTGTTTATCCTGTTCCATAGCGCGCACTTCTTTTCTCAAAAGAGCTTTCTCTTTTACCAGCAATGCATGTATGCGCTCAAGCCGCGACTGTTCTTCCTGGCCGGCTAGTTTTTCAGCTTCAACCTGCTGCTGGATTTCCGTCAACTGGCGAACCAGCTTGTCCAAAGTCATTGTATCCGCTATTGGATGATGCAGCTCGTGACGCGCGCTTTTATGCGCTGCCACCATTTTTTCACAGCCATGGCTTTTATTTTCTTCCGCATATAGCAATGGTCTCACCCAGCCTGCCAGCAGGAGAGCTATAAAAAAAGAACATGCTATTTTCACAGTTACGTTGTGTTCATTCATTTTCTTATCCTTCCGTAATATTCACAATATGGTAGTGACCAGGCATGCCTGGTCACTACCTGACAATTATTCAGCGTGCATCAGAAGGCGAACTTGGCCCCACCGTACAGAATGCGCCCGGTATAGGGTTTATACATAAACGCCGCATCATCAGGTCGTTTATCGGTTTGTATTTCATTTAATGCGTTTTTCGCTCCGGCAAACAAGGTCAGCCCCAGTTTGTCAAAAGTATAGGCTGCACTTACAGTCATCATGAGGTACGGATCGGTTTTGACGATTTCACTGTCAGCAGACGCTACATCGTCTTCTGCATTGTAATCAATGTATTGACTGCCTATCCAGTCAGTGTCCACTGAAAACTTCCAGTTATCCGGCTGGTAAACCACGTTGATCCCTGCTGTCATCTGAGGCACACGGGAAATGTACTTACTATCTTCTAAATATTTATCACCATGCACCGAATGATCCGCCCAATCACCGCGCGCTTCATTGTGTTTGGCATCTGTATATGCTGCATCCAGTTCTACTATCAGATTACGCAGCACATCCATTTCTCCGGACAACTCCACTCCCTGGGTATGAGCCTGACCGGCATTTTCCCAGATGTAATCATATCTCAGAGTATTGGCGCTTGATCCGTCAGGCGCATCCGCCAACTCCACTTTACCTTCCAGATCAGTCCTGAAAACATTGGCACTGGCTGAGTACCAGGACCCAACATAATCAACACTCATATTGTAGCTAATGGATTTTTCCGGTTTTAAATCGTCTCCTTTGAAAACACGGGGCGAACCGCTGCAAAGATGCAAATCTTCAGCAAACCCAAAAGGCACACGAAAACCCTGGCCAACATTAGCGCGTATTTTCATCGATTCCATCGGCACAAACATTAATCCGACGCGCGGTGTAAAAGCATTTTCATCATAGGTTAAAGATCTTTCCACCAACCCAAGCAATTCACCACCGCTAAAAACGGTTTTGGATTGATGCATGTCATAGCGTCCTCCAATAATCAAATCAAGACTTTCCAACAAACCCCATTCATCCTGGAGGTATAATCCCAGGTCATCAGCTTCTTTAGTGCTGGTTGACATATAGGGCGAACCGTAGTCAGAAACAGTATCATCCACAATCACATACATGCCGCCTTCTTTAAGATAATTATGCGACAAGGTCACGCCGCCCAGAATAAAATGTTCACCGCCCAATTTAGCCGGCAAACCATAATTAATATCCGCTACATAAAAGTTTTCATCCGCCATATAGGGATTCATATCAGCACTGCCCGGATAGGTTCCATTGGCTTCCAGATAATCACCCACAAAAGTATCATTGGTGGCATTACGATGATGTTCCGTATAGGTCGCATGAAAGTTGCACACGCTTTGATTGGAAAAAGTTTTTTTATAACCGACTCCTGCTTCCACCCTGTCGGTATAAATATGTTCACTTCCTTCTGCAAAAGGATTCTGAAAGGCATTCGGCAGTTCGCCGCCTTTGCGCGCTTCTTTAATGTTACGTCCGTTAAATGTCAAAGTATCCCTGCCTAAAAGCTCATGCACATTAATGCGAAAACCAAGTGAGGAATTATCGCTCCATACCCGGTCAGAGGCCAAATCGTTATTTTCATCAATAATATCTCCATTATCTTTCTGGGCTGCAATTAGCATATCCACCTGTTCGTTCAATTTGGCTGATGCCGCCAAGGCGTATAAATTGGTATTATCCGTGCCAAAGCTGGTTGAAATTTCCATAGATGGTTTTTTGCCAGGACTTTTTGTGATAACATTAATCACACCTGAAATAGCCTTATTTCCATAAAGCGCTGAACTGGCTCCCTTAACAACTTCAATCCGCTCTACACTGGAAGCCGGAATTTGTTGTAATCCGTAAATCGAAGCCAGACCTGAATAAATCGGCTGGCCGTCGATAAGCACCTGAACATGATCCCCGGCCAATCCCTGCATACGAACCTGGGAAAAATTACAAAACGAACATTGCTGTTCAACGCGGATACCGGCCACACCATCTAAAGCTTCATATAAATTGACCGCTCCTTTTAACGCCAGATCTTCCGCAGTAATAATTTCCGTACGTATTGGAACATCGGACAACACACGTTCCGACTTGGTACCGGTTACCACCACCTGATCCATTTTGAATTCAGCAATTTCTTTTTTCTTTTCAACAACTGCTTCTTCCATCGCAGAATCCGCCTCTGCAATAACCGGTGAATCCATTGCCATATTATCCAGAATCACTTCCTGATTTTCAGCTTTGACTATTGCACTACCTGTCACAAACATGGCTAAAACCATTAAACTTATTACACTTACTTTTTTACCAAACATTCTTCTTCTCCTTTGTAGTTAGACTAGTCTAACTTAGCTGTTAAATTTTTTTATTTCTTTTTACTACAACCGCAGCTGCTGTCACATCCTTCGCAACTGTGGGATCCTTGACGGTCTCCACTTATTGTCAACTCAGGTCTTAACTTCCTTTTTTTACTATAAACCGTTACCAGGAATATACATGATGCACCCAATGCCAGAGCAATAACAACAGTTTCCATAACCAACCTCCTTTTCTATGTTAGATTAATCTAACTTTAAAATTATTTCTTTTCTTTCGCTATCCCCAAACATAGCTCCTATATCCCGATTTTCAACAATGTCCCAATTTGATAAACCAGAAATGTAAGAATATAGCCTACAATCGTCAGTCCAAAAAACTGTGCTGCCGCCCATTTCCATGATCCGCTCTCTTTGCGCGTTATGGCAACCGTTGCCACACATGGGGTTGCAATAAGCATAAAAAGCATCATACAAAAGGCAACCAGCGGTGAATAATTCTTCTTCAATTTTTGCCGAAGTGTTGTTGATTCTTCATCTACCGCACCTAATGAAAATACTATTCCCATTTGCGCTACAAATACTTCCTTAGCTGCAAAAGCACCCAGCATAGCAGTTGAAATACGCCAGTCAAATCCGAGTGGTTTGAAAAGTGGTGCAACAGCACAGCCAACGCGTCCGATACATGAATATTTCAAAGCATCTGCTGCTGCTTTGCCCTCTACGGTTTCTATTTCTTCATTGGTTTCAGCTGATTCCGGTAATACTTCCTGGGTAAGATGAACCTCGCTCCCTTGGGCGCGATCAATCGCGCCCCTACTGGATTTCTGCTGAGGGAAAACAGCCAATACCCACAAAATAACAGAAATAGCCAAAATAAGCGTCCCGGCTTTTTTCAGATAGAGCCATGATTTTTCCCACATATGCATAAAAATACTGCGCATAGTTGGCAGCCGGTAGGGCGGCAATTCCATAACAAATGGTGCAGACTCACCTTTGAATACGGTCATGCTCAAAATTTTCGCTCCGGCCATTGCAATTAGAATGCCGATTACATAGAGCAGCATAACAATACGCGCTGTCCATAGACCTGGAAAAAATACCGGTGCGATGAGAGCATAAATCGGCAAACGGGCGCCGCAGCTCATGAGCGGCAATATCATCATGGTAATCAAACGATCGCGCCTGTTCTCCATGGTCCGCGTAGCCATAATCGCCGGCACCGTACACCCAAAACCAATGATCATGGGAATACAACTTTTGCCGTGCAAACCAATGCGATGCATAAGTTTATCCATAATAAAGGCCGCCCGGGACATATATCCCGAATCTTCCAGCAGCGAAATTCCCAGAAATAAAAGTACGATGTTGGGTAAAAATATCAGCACTCCTCCTACCCCGCCAATAATGCCGTCAATCAAAAGGGACTTCAAAAAACTGTCTGATCCATCCGGCCACCAGCTGCTCACAACAACACCCATCCACCCAAAAAAACTTTCAATCCATCCCATCGGTGCTTCACTGATCGAAAAAGTAAATTGAAAAATCAAAAACATTATGAGTAAAAATAAAGGAAATCCCAAAACACGATTTGCCACAACAGCATCCACTTTATCGGAAAAATCATGCCGCACTTCCGCAGAAGTCATGATTGCTTCCTGGCACGCACCGGAAATAAAACCATACCGGGCTTCTGCAATAAGGACCTCTGCCGGATCATTGGTTAATTTTTTTAAATACTTTTGAGCCTTATTAGCCACTTCATGGACCGCTGGGGATTGAATCAGCTCTTCAATTTCTTCATCTTTCTCTAAAAGTTTTACTGCCATCCATCTTGGATTCACATCTCCCGGCCCGGCATTTTCTTTTTTAAGAACATCATCAATTTTTCCCAGAGCTTTTTCAATATCCTGATTGTAATGTACTATCGGTGTATCGCAGGCAAGCCGGCACTGCAAACGGTTAATTATAGCTGCTTTTAATTTATCCAATCCCTTACCATTGCTGCCAACGGTAGGAACAATCGACACATTAAAAAGCCTCTCTAATTGCTTAAAATCATAATAAATACCTTTGCGCTTAGCCAAATCACTCATGTTCATGGCCAGAACAAGGGGGATATTCATTTCCATTAATTGTGTTGCCAAATACAGATTACGTTCCAGATTAGTCAAATCGAGAACATCGACAACTACATCCGGCTTGTCCTGAATGATAAAATTCCGCGCAACTTTTTCATCCAGCGATTGCGCTGACAAACTATAAGTGCCCGGTAAATCAACAACCTTGATATCCCAATCCTGATATTTAAATTTGCCTTCTTTTTTCTCAACCGTTACACCGGGATAATTGGCCACTTTTTGATTGGACCCGGTCAAGAAATTAAATAATGATGTTTTACCTGAATTAGGATTACCCGCCAGCGCAATAGTTAACTTGTTTTTCATAACCACACCTTTTTATTTTTATAGGAAACTTTCGTAGGGAACAGTCGCGACTGTTCCCTACATTAACATTGTTTATTTTAATATTTTCACATCTATGCTCTTTGCTTCTTCTTTGCGCAAAGATAAATGATAACCTCTAATTTTGATATCTATAGGATCACCTAAAGGCGCTATTCTTTCTACCGTCAAAACAGCGCCGGTGGTGACACCCATTTCAAGAATGCGTTTTCTAAATACACCGCGATGGTTTATTTTCAATATCTCAGCCTTTTCCCCCGGCTCCAGTTTACTTAAAACACTCATTTCCGCTTGCTCCTTATTTCCCGTCACATGCAGTCTGACTCTCCTTGACATATTATCCAAACATTGGACACAGGGCCGGGCGTTCGTTTCATCACAGTAATACTTATGATATTGTGCTATCCAGTCCTTACCATTCCGTGGACAAATATCAATAAATTCCATAAATTTTATAAACTTATCCGTCATATCTTTTGTGAGTACATGCTCCATTTTACAGGCACTCTCATCGGCCTGCTTTTCATCAACATCCAGTATTGTGACAAAAAACTCCTTCAAGGTTTCATGCCGCCGGATAATATCCCGGGCAACAGTTTCACCGTGTGCTGTGAGTGTCACATTACTATAAGGCGCGTAATTAATCAGCTGCTTCTTGGCCAACGTACGCAAGGCCACTGTGACCGAAGATTTTTTTACTTTAAGTGCTTCCGCCAATTGCGTTGACCGGGCTTGGTTCTCACGCCGGATCAAATGATAGATTGCCTCCAGGTAATCTTCCAAGCTGCCGGTCAATGTCTGTTCACCTGCCATAATTCTGCTCCTGTTATTTGTTAGGTCGGTCTAACATTAATGCAGTTTTAATAATTTGTCAATATTTTTTTCCATTGAACACTTAAAAAATCACTTTCGTTTACAGTGGATCAGCGTATGACTCATTCCCAGATGATCGTGTACCGCTTCAATTTTAAGCCCCGCAGACATAATAAACCGCTCCATTTCTGAATACCGGTACATACGGCTGTTGCCATTGGCCATGGCAGTAAAATAGGGGGAGGAATTAATCAAGCAGTAAGCGGCAATATCGTATTTTTGACGGTCCCAGTAGGTATCTAAAATAAAAAAATCTCCTTGCGGTTCCAACGCCTCCCGTGCCCGGGCGAGCAGACTTACAACCTGTTCTTCGGAAAAACAGACCAGAAACTGGCTCATCCAAACGGCATCAAATTCTTTGGGAAATACCTCCTCCGGATCAAGTAGATTATTGACGGGTTTTCCTTCAATCCGTTTTTCCAGACCCTTTCCCTTGATGTTGACCGCAGCTTTGGCCAACTGCCCGGGAAGGTCTAAAATGGCGATTTTAATATCCGGATCAAAGTCCGCACATTGCAGCGCAAACTTGCCTGTATTACCGCCAACGTCGAGCAATGTCCTGGGTTTTTGTTTGAAAACAATCGGCAATGCTTCCGGAAAAGCAGAATCACTATAATAATGATCAAAAGCGAACCAGCTTTTTTGTGCTTTGGGAGGCAATTGACTCAACGCCTCATACACCGTATCCCACTCACCAAAAACCTTTAATCCGGCGGGTTTGCCTTCTGCAATTGATTTATCCAAAGCAAACAGACCCTCGTAGCAGACATCATTGATGAAATCCATATTCACCCGGGTCATTTCATCATTGAGTAAAAAATGCCCGACCCGGGTCAAAATATAATGCTCGTTTTTCATTTCGAGTACACCCTGGCTGAGTCCGGTCTCGCAAAGCACGGTCACACCATACTCTGAAACCCCGGTTTCTTTGGCAATTACCTCAACCCGCAGCCCTTGCTCCCCCGCCGTCTTAATGGTCTTTAAGATATTCAAGTCACGGAGTAACCGAACAGCTTGAAACACCACCGGCGCAAATGCGATTTTCTGCGCGGCATACCTCGCTTCCAGTGCTGTCTCTTTTTTTTGTTCAAATTTTTTATCCATGACCCCTCATTTCAATCAATTAAAAATTAGGCTGATTCAAATCACCCGGCCGGCATGTGTAAAATCATCCTGTTGGCGGTGAAACGATACGCTGGTTGGAATTCAATTTTTTAAAAAACTCAAAATTACAAATACGGATATCCGGTGTTCCGGCCGCATCCCGGACAATTTCTTTTCGACTGTTAACGGAAATCAGAAGGTGTTTGCCGCTCAGATTCAAATCCTCAATACCGTTTCGCATTAGTTGCTCCTTCATCTGCATAACAACACGCATATATTCATCCCGGGAAATAATACCCTCACGGAAAGCATAAAGTGCATTGATTCCTTCATAATAATCCCCGTCTTTTTCAGCCAATTTCTCGTCCGGGCCGTTCCAATAACCCCAAATAATAATATAATTCCGGTTTTTTTTAAGTACCGGTGTCTTGTCAGGACTGAGAATCCCGGCATGACTGGCATAACGGCTGTTATCAAAAAAACGCTCAATAATCTCAGTTTTATGCCCAGTCATATAAATTGCCCGCGGATAGATGGTGGCGATGCCCTTTTGGGTCAATGCTATTGCCAATCCGATTTCTTCAAAGGGACTATTATATCCATGATCTAAAATTTTCTTTTCATCCTCTAAAAAAGGATCCATATCCGGTATCAGTCCGACTTTAGAAACCTCCCACACAATATGAATGTTATCCTTGGTCACCGTATAATAACTTTCCGAAAACATGGATATCTTGGTCCGTTTGGTTCCCTCCCAGCGTTCCGGTTGAAAATAATCGAACAAATAGGGATCCTTCCCCGCAACCCAGAGTCGGCCCTTGGTACTTTCCACACGACCGTAAACATAGTCCACACCAAATAATTTCATATGCTCCAAGTGGGGATGAAACTTGTCCGGCGTCGCTATGGAAAAACGGTCCTTCTGTCGGCGATGATAATCTTTGCGCAAATCCCTATGACGCAGTTTTTTTTGCTTTTCCGAGTATCCCAGCAATTCATAATCAATGAGCGCATATTGAATTCGACCGGCATCATCCTTTTTCAATGATTGTTCGCCATCGGCCTGCACAATAATATGATTGGGTTTATTATCACTCACGACAAAACCGTTTTTCGCAAGCCGATCAGCCGCATCCTGGGTCAAGGCCCTAACCTGAGCATCATCCAGCAGCCCTTTTTCATAGGCCTGGGCCGCATCCATGCCTGGAAGCCACTCATAAATCACCATATACAATCGGTTCATATCCAGATCGATCTCTGAATGAAAATGCATCATTGATTTCATTTTATCCTGGCTGCGCCCGGTCTGCCAAAGCTTGTACCGCTTTGAGGGAACATAAATGGCCAGCGGCTTTTGAAGAACGATGCCTTCTGAGGATTTACGAAATATATTACGCAGGTCCTTGACCAGGGAGAATTCTTCAAAGGGACTATTAAATTCCGCATAAATCAGTTCATCGTAATCCACCGCACCCGGGACATCCTCGCCCATCCGGTTCCACTTAATAACCAGATCACGATTGCGGCCGTTGATTTTCTTGGTCCGGACTTTATACACGCAACTTGTTCCGGAAAGCCGTTCCGAATTGTTTTTAAACCACTGGCTCTCTGCCTGAAAATCAGCAGGATTTAAATCTCCCAGCATGGAAAGTCCAAAAGCAGATATAAAAAAGTCATCCTCATTTTTCAATTTCAAATGTGCATATTCAACATCAAAGATGGCGGTTACCCGGTATATTTCACGCTCTTTTTTGTCGAGAAACCATTTTTTTATTTTGGCATTCTTAATCATGGTTAACTCCGAAATAATTTTCCAACAAATATTTTCCAGCATACACTATTTTATGACCTTTGTCGCCGACAACGCTCATTTGACAAGACTGTTAATTTGCAGGGTCCAGGCAACTTGCCCGGCTTGCCCCGCGTATGCGGGAGCGAATGCCGGGTGCCGGGCGCCTGGACCCTATCCTATGGTGATATAATCAAAACCTATAATCCCCGCATATCATCGTCTCATTTTCCGTCAGCGCAGCCTTAGTCTGATTTAAACCACCGGTTGATTTATAGTTTCCCGCTATTCAACAGCGTTTACGTAGTTTGGAAATAATTTTACGGTTGGCGGCGAAAAAAGCAAACTGCGCAATTTCAGAGAAGCGAATCCATCTCACTACATCAATTGGAGTATAGTGTGCAAGCACACGACTTGGATTCATAATCCGCACCTGTGCGATTTTTTATTTACTTCTCGAGTAATCCTTGTTAAAGTCATAAAAATTATTTGTGAGTTTTGGTTCCATTCCCATGGATCCGGCGGCAAACCAGGAGGCGCTATGACACAGGCAAAAAACGGAGACAAGGTGAAGGTCCATTACACCGGCAAATTGGAAGATAAAACAATTTTTGATTCCTCACAAGATCGCGAACCTCTGGAATTTCAGATCGGGAGTGGTCAGGTAATCAAAGGTTTTGATCAAGCTGTCCAGGGCATGGCAGTAGACGAAAACAAGACCGTGACCATCCCACCGGATGAAGCCTATGGCATTCTTCAGGAAAAAATGATCTTCGATGTTCCCAAAGAAAAATTGCCCAAGGATCTCAAGCCGGAAGTAGGCATGCAACTGAGTATGCAAGGTAATGATGGCCGCTCGCTGCCGGTGACAGTTGTCACAATCGGCGAGACCTCAATCAAACTGGATGCCAACCATCCCTTGGCTGGAAAAACCCTTATTTTTGATTTAAAAATGGTAGCAATCCAAACTGCCTAAAACTCTGATGCCGTCAATTAAAAATTCATACACCCGGCTGTTTTTGCTTCACAGCAAAGGCGCGAACAACCGCGCAAGGGAATTCCGGATATTTTTTAACTGCCCCAGGCGAAGATAATCTTCCAGGGTAAATTCCCGTGAATCTTTCATGTCCTGTACAAATTGCTTTTCAACTTCACCGGCAACCCGGCTATCGTAGAATACCGAACTGAGTTCATAATTAAGCCGAAAGCTGCGCAGATCCATGTTGGCTGTCCCCACAGAACACATCACCCGGTCTATCACAATGGTCTTGGCGTGCATGAATCCCTTTTTATAATGATAAATTTTCATTCCCGCTTCCAGTAATTCCTTAAAATAAGTAAATGCGGTCCAATACGGTATTTTTTTATCCGGCAAACCTGCAATCGTAATGCGCACATCAAGACCGCGGAGCACTGCAGTCTTGAGCGCTGTATAAATGCTGGGACTGGGAATAAAATAAGAACTTTGGATATAAACATATTTCTGTGCTGAATTGATCATACAAAAATAAAGCTGTTCAATGGATGGCCATTCCGAGTCAGGGCCGGAAGTGGTAATTTGTACCGGCAAAACCACACTCTTTTTTCTTTTGGCGGGAAACCGGAAAAAAGATTTTTCAAAAAGGGATTCGTGCGTTGTGTTGTACCAATCAATGGCAAAAATACCTTGCAGATGCATGACCGCCTGCCCTTCCATGCGCAGATGGGTATCCCGCCAAAACGGGAATTTTTCCCCGCCATCCCGGTACTCCTGCCCCATATTCATTCCGCCGGTATACCCCACCGTGCCGTCAATCACAACAATTTTACGATGATTGCGATAATTCAACGTATGCAGTTTCATAAAAGACAGAAAATTGTAATAAGGATAGATTGCGATGCCGGCACGCCGCAGTTTACGAATATCCTTGTTTTTCAAAGTCCAACTACCAAAAAAATCATAAAGGACCCGGACCACAACCCCTTCCGCCGCCTTGGCAATCAGACACTCATGAAAAGCCGCAGTCATATCATCGGAGCGCCAGATAAAATATTCCATATGAATGGTTTTTTTTGCTTTTTGCAAATCAATTAACAGTTCCCGAAACTTATCTTCACCGTCGTGATAAAGACGCACATCATTCTCCGTGGTAAGCAAAGACTGCGAACTATGATACAAAAGATGCATCAACTCTTTCTTATATGCCGGTTGCCGCCAAATCCGGTCATACATCTCCATCTGCTTTTCCTGCACATGGACAAGACTTTCAAATGTTTTAAAAAGTTTATCCCCCAAAATATGCTGGGTAACCTGCTCGCTTTTTTTTCGTTTATGCCATTTACGGCCGATAAAAAAGTAGAATACAAATCCGAGTATGGGTAGAAATACAAAAACCAGTATCCAGGCAAGGGTCGAGGACGGTTCACGATTGTCAACAATGATAAAGACAATGGCAACAAGAATATAAATTTGGTAGGTTGTGACGGCAATGAGCAGCCAGTCCATGGGCATCTCCTGTTGCGGTGCAATCGTCTCATCCTTCTCTATTGTCGCCAATCCCCGCTTCCAGTTCAAGCCCCAATCTTGTCCATGCGTTCTTTCATGACAGCGGAATGTGCAGCAGCTTGCTTCCTTTTAAACGGCTTTCGTCCGTGAAAAAATCCAGTTTGAATGTAATATTTCCAGTCTTTCAGCCAGTAACGCCGGTACAACCGGTCCGCCATGGGACCGGTTGCGATGGAGAGCGGACGGCGCAGCATATCAATGATCGGCCCCAGCATTTCCGAGGGATCACGAAAACATTCCCAATCGCATCGGTTGCAATCGGCATCCCACGAATCCGCTTTCCAATCCCGGTTTTCCAATCGGCCCATATCATCCTTTTCACGATAACCGCAAGGATAAACATGCCCGTCACGGGCGCTGACAAAAAAATAGCGAATCCCGCCCAGGCATGGATGCATTTTTTTTAATGTGCCCCGGTATTTCTCCCGTAATGCGTACAGGGATGACAAGGGTGTAAAATGACGAATCAGGCGGCGATATTGCGGCACTACGCGCAAAAGGGCGTCAAAAAGAGCCGCCTTCTCATCACTTTGGTAATTCACCACCCAATCGGAAGATGTTGCCTGATAAACCGGTGCCAAACCGTCTTTAGACTTTTCCGAATCCATGCACATGGGAAAACAGATACTGCTCATGGTAAAACCCAATTGGACGGCGAACGCGAAGTATTCCGCTATGACGTCGACATAACACTTTTGAAACGCCTTGAGATACTCCTCCCGGCTGGAAAAACCGTCCGGCCGAAGTGTATATGTTTTATCGCCGGCCAAATTTCTGTTCAGTCCCAAATTCACGGAAGGGTATATCCCATATGCATGAAAAATGGGCAGCGCCCGCCGGATCCCTTCCACCACACCGGGAAGACCGCGCATGCTTTCATGTACATCCGGCAGATAAGAATCAAGACTGATCCAGAAATTACGCAATGGCGTCCGTGACAATATGCGCGCAAACTTTTCAATTTTTTCAATATAGCCGTTTTTTTGCCAGCCGCAAAAAATAAAACCGTTGGTCCCGGTCCGGATATGCTTGATACCGTATTGACGGGCCGCATGGATGAACCGGACAAGCTCATCGGGAAACATCATCGGCTCACCACCGGTAAAAGAGATGATTTTCAATCCGCGCCGGGAAGCCGCCTTAAGAATGGCATGCACAGACGCATCCCCCATTCGAGTCCGGGCATATTTATTTGAGATGCGCATGCCGCACTGCGGGCATTTGGCATTGCAGTGATCCGTATACTGGATCACCAATTGACCGGGGATGATGGTGTTCAACAATTTATCAAACACAATAATAACACCCCTCCTAAGTGACGAAAACAAGAAAAAAATCGCCGGCGGCGAAAACGAGGCCAAACAAGACCGCAGGTTCACGCCTCAACCGGAACAGGCCTTGACCTTTGGGATACTCACACAGTCCGGGATTTTCGCGTTCAACGGATCCCCACACCCGTTGACACCTGATGACACGGTTCAGTGGCCATACGCATGACATCGTCTCCAAACAGATCCCGCAAGGAATGCTCCCAGCAATAATACTTTTCGACCTGCTCCCGCGCTTTTCGGCACATCATGGCATACTGTTCCGGGCAATCATGTTTCATATTTAATATCTTGGTAATGGATTGAATCCATTCGTTTATATTTTCCACATCAGCGATCATCCCGCTTTTGCCGTGCAAAATGATCTCTTGCGGCCCACCCACATTGGAAACCACAACCGGCAGCCCGCATGCCTGCGCTTCTAAAACCACCATCCCGAATGTATCGGTCGTGCTGGGAAAAATCATGCAATCGGCTGCAGTGTAAACCGCCGGCAGAAACTCTCTTTTGAGACGGCCCAAGTAACGAACGTTTTCCAGCATTGCCGTTTTTTTCTTCAATTCATTCAAATAGGGTCCGTCGCCGGCAAAAATCAGGTGGCAATCACGGTTTTGTGAAACCACTATTTTGTAAATTTCCACCAACAAATCAAGATTCTTATCTTTGGATATGCGGCCGGCATAAAGCAAAATATCCCCTTTGATCTGTCGGAGCGATTCTAACGGGCTGATGCCGGGCGAAAATTTTTCCGTGTCAACACCCTTTCTGTAAAAAGACAATTTCGAAGGGTTATAACCCTTTTCTTCCAGAATATCCATATACATGCTGGTCGGAACTTTAATGCAATGCATAAGGGAGTAAAACCATTGCATGTAGTTCTCAATCAGCTCACTGAAATCCTCTTCCTGTGTGATCAGTTTGGCCTGAGCGGCAAAATCCGTATGATAAATGCCGGTGCATTTGATGTTCAGCAAGTGACCGGCCAGCAGCCCGACCAGACCCACCGGACCTGGTGTGGAAATATACATTTCCTCCGGAGCCGCCTGATAAACCATTGAGATGGTTTTAAGCAGCGAGGGAACCCTGACAGTAATCTTCTCATACCCCGGAAGCGGCGTAGCATAAATGCCCGGCACCGCCATGATATTGGGAGGAAAACCATCCAAAGCTTCATGCGGTTCGATGACCGTCACCACCGACAGGTTGATGCCGTGCCGGTGGGTGCGCCATCCAATCTGTTTAATCGTTTCCGCAACACCATTCATCTCGGTGAAGGTATCTGTAAACCATAGGATACGTTTGTTAACATTGCTGCGTTCCGGCATAACCGCACGCAGCATGGTCTCGGTCAGAGTACGGTTCCGGAAGAGGTGTTTCAAGCTGGAAAAAAACGGCGTTGCCAAAAAAATACCCGGTATCAAAGACGCAATGTCGCGGATAATCTTGAAAACATCGCCCTTGGAAATGTCTTTGCGGAAAGAATCAAACAACCTGCTGAAATAATTATCCAATATATCCGATATCTTTTTATAAACAATTGTAAATTTTTTCTCAATATTCTCGCCGGTTTCCTGTTTTAACTCTTCGACCAAACTCCGAAACGATTGTTTCATCACGTCTTCCTTGTTCGTGTTTTTCGCGAACAATTTCAACTTGATGCGGTGTTTCATGCTGATGGCGCGGTTATTAAAAACCATCTCATTGATCTGACCCAACCAGCTCCCGGCAAATCCCGAGCTTTTACGCCGGGAAAATTCATAGGCGATTTTGTAAATGGCAAAGGCAAATGACTGATAATTGTTATGCCTTCCTTTGGGAACCGTCAACTTCAATTTGATCATCCTTAAGAACTCATCAATTCCTACAGCACCGGCAAATGTATAAGTCTGCCCGATAAAAAGCGCCGCATGGTCGTCGCTGCCTGCGGTATAACCCTTGATCCAGGGATCTGCACTGATAGGTTGGATGGCATGTTTTTGCTTAAGTGTCTCAATATAGTGCGGAGTCAAATTTTCAAGTATTTCCATCCACTTTAGATTGCTGTTTTGATCACGGGCGCCATTGATGCCCTCAAATACATCAAAAAGCAAAATAAGTTTTTCCAGATGTTCCTGTTTGAGTCGGTTATTGACCGAATAAGTGGCATGCGCCACGGCATACGCCATGTCATGTTTTTGAATATAGTCCCGCAGGTCATAAATACTAGTGCGGCAACGTTCAATCTCCCGATAGTGTTCTTCATCCACATCATACACCAGGACATGAACTTTGCAGCCGTCTTCCGGGAAATACGCAGTTGCTTCGACCCCGACAATAACATCGCCGGGATGTTTTTTCTTTAAGTGCAGAGCGCCATCAATTCTATTGTGGTCGGTCAGCGCCACATAATCCATTCCCCGCTGCTTTGCGATCCGATAAACCTCTTCCGGTTCGGTATAGGATTCATGCGCACCCAACCGCTTCAGGAACCATTCCGAAGCGTGGCGGGAATACTTGGAATGCACGTGCAAATCCGCTTTGGCCATTGTAACCACCGCCTTTCCCTTCAACCAGTCATAACTGCTGTAACTTTCTTTGCAGTTCGACTATACCGGAGAAAAGGAATTGCAAGGTTAGTCTTTGCTTTATTTTCGATTAGAAGTTTGTGAACAAAAAAAGCGCAGGCTGGGCCTGCGCTTTTTGATGAACCAATCTCACTAGGTGATAGTCGCCCCAACTATTTTTCCTTGCGATAGGGCCACATAACTACCCCGCCGTCCATTACCCTGACTTTTTTAAATCCTGCTGCTTTAAGAATAAGCGCTGCTTCATATCCTCGCAACGATATTTTACAAAAAGCGATAATCTCCTTATTTTTTGGCAATTCGTCTATACGCAGACGCAATGCACCTAATGGTATCAAGGTTGAATTCGACAGACGCACTTCATCACTCTCAGCCTGACTGCGAACATCTAAAAACACAAAATCTTTTTTAGCCTCTTTCATCTCATGAACTTCTTTGGCAGAGATACCTTCTATATAACCATCAAGTTTATTGCGCGCCACATTAGCAGCAGTAATAATATTATCCATGGCCGGCGAATAGGGTGGTGCGTAGCACAAATCCATATTGGCCAAATCGTCAACCGTCATTTTGGCGGCCAGTGTCATGGCGGCAACATCAATCCGTTTATCCACATCACCCGGACCGGTCGCCTGTGCCCCGAGCAACTTGCGGGTTTTTTTATCCACCACAAGTTTCAGCAGCAAGGGTTTTGCATTTTCCATAAAATGGGCACGATCCGGTCCCGGCGCCAACACCACTTCAACGTCGTATCCTTCCTGCTTGGCAGCTGCTTCCGTCAGTCCTGTCCGGCCCACGGTAAAATCAAACACTTTGCAAACCGTGCTGCCCAAAACACCGGGAAAAATATCTTTGCGTCCACAAATATTATTGGCCGCCACACGCCCATGCTTATTGGCGGTTGATCCCATCGGCATATAGCATGCTTTGCCTGTAATCCGGTCCTTGGATTCAACACAGTCACCCACAGCATAAATATTATCATCACTGGTTTTCATGGTTCCGTCCACAACCAGAGCACGGAAATCACCAATCGCCAATCCGGCGTCTTTCGCCAAGCCTACGGCAGGCCGCACGCCAATCGCCATAACAACCATATCCGCTGCCAGGGTTTCTTTGTCGGTAACGACTTTTTCAACCGCACCCTCTCCTTCAAATTTTACAACAGTATGGTCCGTCAGAACCTTCACGCCCTTGGCTTCCATATGCTGTGTCACCAACCGGGCCATTTCCCAGTCAAGCATGCCGAATATTTGCGGCAATTTTTCAACAATTGTAACACGACATCCCTTGGATACCAGCGCTTCGGTCACCTCAACCCCAATCAACCCACCGCCGATAATGACCACATCCTTTGCCTGGTCTTCCGCCAACAGCCGTTTAATGCCTTCGGCATCCTGCACACCGTGAAGCGTATAAATATTCTCTAAATCAATTCCCGGAATCGGCGGGCTGACCGGCGTGGCGCCGGTTGCCAGAATTAATTTATCGTACCCAATCCAGGATGTTTTCTGGTCCTGAAGGTCTTTTATCTGAATGGTTTTTTTGTCCCTATCGATCTTCAGGGCTTCGGTTTTAGTCAATACATGGACATTTTTTACTTTTTGAAAAAATACCGGATCGCGTACAACCCCGACCGGAGTACACATCAGCTCTTTTTGCTCCTTGACCTCGCCGGATATGTAATATGGTAAACCGCACCCGGCATAAGAAAGATATTCGTCCTTTTCAATAATTGTCACTTCCGCTTCCGGCATCATACGAATAATTTTCGAAGCCGCTTTCGGTCCCGCCGCCACCCCGCCAACAATAACAATTTTCATTCCTTGCCTCCCCTAAATTAATCAAATTTATTTAAAAACCACAAATGTCCCAATTGACCAAATATTTTAGCGCAGAACCGATCAGCATGCTTGTTTTTTTTGATTTGAGTTGCGGTATTTTTTCAGAGAATAATTTCCATACCTGAAAATAATGTCCGGCATTTTTCCTGATATCTCTCCGACAGCACACGCTCCATTTCAGGACCGGTGCAATGACCTGGAAAGATCTGATGGACATTCATTGCCTGCAATGCCTTCAGTGTATTTTCAATTCTCCCTGCGCCGGCATGCTGAAGATGCATGCCCCCCACCACTGTGTGAATCGGTTTGTCCGGAAATTGTTCTTTGACTTGTAAAAGTGTATTGACAACGCCGCTATGCGCACAGCCCAACACAACCACCAATCCAACCGCGCTTTCACAGACCAACGCCTGATCATCCTCAAAAAGATCGAAATGTTTACCCTCCGTATCCATGCAATAGTCAGGCTCACCGCTTTCAAATTCCGTTTGGCGTTTAACCGGCCCTGTCATCCATACGCCCGGAAACAGCATTTGCGGTGTGTTCAAAAAAACAACACACTCCTTATTTTCACGCAACGCGGACAAGCCCTCAGCCGGCATACCAATGCTCCGGGCTTTTCCACCGTTTTTAAAACTATACCGAATTTTCATCGCCTTGGGATGTAAAAAAACGCGGGCTTTCCTTGCCATCTGCAGCACACCGTCCAAACCACCGGTATGGTCATAATGTCCGTGACTCAACACCACCGCATCCAACCGGTTCAAATCAATACCCAGGTGGCTTGCATTGGCCAACAAGCCTGTGGTCTGACCCGTATCAAAAAGCAGTTGTTTATCTTGATACGCCATCCAAATTGCCAGTCCATGTTCCGCTACCAGCTCTTTCCGTTCGGAACGATTTTCCACCAGTACAACCATACGCAACGCGGAATTCATACTTCGCGCTCCTTGTGCACCTGAAATTGTTTTTGTTCAACAAATTTACCCTTGGCTGAGACCCTCACCTCACCATCATGCAGTAATTCTGATTTCATATAATAGATCAAAGATGTTGCCTGATCAAGATATGCGCGAACAATCACGGTTTGATGCGTATGCACCGGTTTTTTAAAACGCACATTCAGCTCCGCTGTCACTGCAATAATACCCCAGGCAGCCAAACAAGTGGTCATCGCGCCGTCTAAAAGCGATGCCACCACCCCGCCATGCAGTCGTCCGGCATATCCGGTATAATACTCATCACAAACAAACTCAGCTTCCACGGATTGGTCTCCACGGACTTTAAATTCCAGACCGAACCCTTCCGGTTTTCGATCCGCTCCGCAAATAATACACCGGGCATGTTCCTGATTTTTAAAATTCCGAATTTTTTGTTGCGCCGTATCAATGGTCACAGTAATTTGCGCCGGTGCGAAGCGTCTGGTCCAAATACTGCATCACCAGATCTTCCGGTGTTTCCGGTGGTGCACCCACCACAACCTTGATCCCTTTTTCGACAAACAAAGTTTGCGCCCGGTTGCCCATACCGCCTGCAATGATAACATCCACACCCAATTCATGCAGCCAGGCGGGCAGCACACCCGGTTCATGCGCCGGTGGCGCCAACTGCTCTTTTGAAGAAATACATTTCTTCGCTTCATCAACATCCAAAACGGCAAATACCTCACAATGCCCAAAATGACTGGTTAATTTTCCCTGTGCCAAAGGAATTGCTATTTTCATCTGCTTCACCTCTCTTTAGTTTCTGCCAACCCCAGCAGGGGCTGAATTATTTCCGTAAATGCCTTACCGGCGACGGTGCCGGCATACTTCCCGACAAAGACCTCACCGGCATCACCACAGTGTGCGATGACCGGCTCAAGGGGAAGCCTGCCCATAAACGGCACGCCCATGGCTGTCGCCATTTTTTCTCCGCCGCCTTCCGGGAACAACGCCATCGGATGTCCACATTTTTCACAAGCCCACCCGCTCATATTTTCAACCACACCCAGAATCTTGACATTGGCCTGTTTACAAAAATTAACCGACTTCCGCACTGCCGCCAAAGCAACCTCCTGGGGCGTGGTCACAATAATCGCACCTGCCAAATCATCAATGGATTGACAAATTGTCAATGGTTCATCCCCAGTACCCGGGGGGGCATCAATAATAAGATAATCAAGATCATCCCAGACCACATCACGTAAAAACTGTTGAATAACCCCCATTTTCATGGGACCGCGCCAAATCACCGGATCATCAGGATGCGGAAGAAAAAATCCTATGGAAACCACCTTGAGCGGTCCTACAGAAACAGGTTCAATATCAACACCATTTGATGTGACCCGTTCTTTACTTAGATTGAGCATAGTGGGAATACTGGGACCATGAATATCCGCATCCATCAAACCGACACGATACCCGGCACGTGCCAATGCAAAAGCGGTATTCACTGCCACCGTACTTTTCCCAACCCCGCCTTTCCCGGACAACACCACAATTTTATGCTTAATCCGGCAGAGTCGTTGCTTAATTTTTTGCCGGTCATCAAATATTTTTTGATCTTCACCCGGCTTCATTTGCTTGGCACTACATGTTTCTGACTCACAGGTTTCACATTCACTCGCTGTTTTTTCATCTGCTTTCATTGCATCTGCTCCTTCATGATTTTCCATACGCCCTGAATGTCTTCTACGATACCCGCACTGGTTATTTCCGGCAGGGTACGTCGTGCCAATTGCGCTTTTACAACCGCTTTATCATACCGTATACGTCCGGCCCAAATACCCTGGTTGGCATTGCAAAAATCCTGTATTTCTTTTGTCATACCGGGATTCAAGTCCCATTTATTGACACAAACATACGTCTGGGATTGAAAATGGCGCGTAAGTTCAAAAACTCTTTTCAGGTCATGCAATCCGCTTTGCGTAGGTTCGGTCACAATCAGGACCTGCTGCGCTCCGGTAAGCGATGCGATCACCGGGCATCCAATCCCAGGCGATCCGTCGATTAAAATCAGGTCCTGCTGCTGCTCTTGCGCAATACGTTTGGCTTCTTTTCTAATCAAACTTACCAATTTCCCGGAATTTTCTTCCGCGATTCCCAACCTGGCATGCACCAGCGTTCCAAAACGAGTATGAGATATAAACCACTCTCCGTTTTTTACCGGTTCAAAGCGAATCGCTTTTTCCGGACAATAATAGGCACATACCCCGCATCCCTCACAACTGATCGGGTCCACCCGAAAAGTCCTCTCCGCCTGCGAAGTCCGGGGTCCGTCAAAGGAGACCGCGTCAAACCGGCAGACTTCCAAACACTTACCGCAAGCTGAACATTTTTCCGGAATGACTTCCGCCCGGCCGCCGCCGCTGAAATCTTCCTGCTTGATATTTTCAGGATCCAAAACCAGATGCAGATCTGCGGCATCCACATCACAATCCGCCAGCACAACCCTGCCGGCCAATGCAGCAAACGAAGCTACCAATGATGTCTTACCTGTACCGCCTTTACCGCTAATCACCACAAGTTCTTTCATTTTTTCATTCCTCTTCAACGCAAATTTCTTTTTTTACAATACGCTTGATGGTTTTATACGACAAATAAACTATAAACAAACTTAGCACCGTCAAAAACAGATAAGCACCAACTTTAAAAACGGACAACGATGTTTCACGGTACATCAACAATGTCGCCAATGTCATTGCGGCGGTGGGAAACGTATACGCCCACCACGAAAGATAAAATTTGATCTTTCTAAACAAATTAAACTGTAAAACAACCAGAAAAAAAAGAAAAACAGCAATATAATACAAAATCTTCGCAAACGGATCAAGTGAATGTGTTAATTTCATATAAGAAATAAATCCGATCGCGGGCGGCGCAAAAAGAATAAAAAGCGTGGGCGCCAATTTTTCCGCCAGCGGATGATGAAAAATAATCCTGTTTAAGACGATTACAAATAATGCCAGCCACATGATGATGCCAATGCTAAAGAAAAACCAGGATAATTCCGCTGAAAAATGCCGGACCCCTGCAATCGGTATAATCATATTCCCCACAATCGGAATAAACCAGGCAGGATTAAGATGATGCAGCTCAATTTTATTATTTTGAATCCAGACCGACATAATAATCAGTGTGAATAAAAACTGCATAACAACACCGACGATCCATAAATATTTCGAAACTGTCATATTTAAATCCAGATAAATAATGCTGAATATCAATAATATTTTAGCAATGATCGGAAAAAAATTTATTTTCACCGGATGCAAAAATTCTTTTTTCACCTCACCCGGATACCGAATAAATTTAGTCAAATAGATTACACTGATTACAGCCGCGAGCGCAATTGTCAAATATCTTACATAAGCACTAATCGAGACCGACAAATGCAAAACCATTTCCGCCCTTTGCAAAGCCAGCGCAAATCCTACCATACCCAATACGATTGCAAAAAACGATATTGAAAAATTTTGCAATCTATTTTCCTGATGCGCAGTTTCCATAACATCCTCTTTTTTTAAAATAATCCAACAAATCCAGTGAGTTTCCTGTTGCGGATACCCTAATTAGTTTCTGTTGCGGAAAACATAATTTCCTTAATCCCCTCCCCGGATTTGGTGGGAGGGGATTAAGGAGATGGGGTTTCGGCCTTTAATTTTAAAGCTTACTCCCTCACCTTCATCCTCTCCCAAGAGGAGAGGAATATTTAGTAAATCAAAAATTGGCCTTTCCGCAACAAGAACTAATTATATTTCCCTGAATAATTTCACCCGACCTGCCCGCCTGCCTTTTGCACGATCTCCTGCAATAGCTGTTGAAATAACTGCCGATAGTCCGGCAGCGCCGCGCAGATCATTTCACCTTTTGAATAAACTTCAGCAACCCGGCGGTCGTCCGGAATTTCCGACAGGATCGGAATACGATTATCCCTGCAATAATCCCGAACTTTATCATCTCCGCTATCCGCCCGATTAATAACCACACCAAAAGCCAAACCCAGTGCCCGTACCATTTCAACCGCCAGCTGTAAATCATGCAATCCAAAGGGTGTAGGCTCCGTCACCAGCACGACATAATCCACTCCACGAATACTCTCAATCACCGGACAGGATGTGCCTGGGGGCGCATCAATAATAATCAACCCTTCTTTCGGTGCCGCCTGTTTCACTGCCTGAATGACCGGAGGACTCATGGCTTCGCCAACATCCAATACCCCGTGGATAAATTGTACCCACCTTCCCTACTTCACGCGGGTGCTCGGTAATCGCCTCAACCGGGCAAACCCGCTTGCACCCGCCGCAAGCATGACATAAGTCAGGATACGTGAGGACTTTTTCTCCTATTAAAACAATTGCACTGAACTGGCATATTTCCCCGCACTTGCCGCAAAGTGTGCACTTCGCTTCATCGACAACTGGAATAAGACGCATTACCGGATGTCGTTCCCTGATTTTCGGTTTTAAAAAAATATGGGCATTGGGTTCTTCCACATCACAATCAAGCAACGCAACCTGTTGCTCTGCAGCTGCGGCAACAACCGCCAGATTAGTTGCCACCGTTGTTTTTCCAGTCCCGCCTTTTCCACTTGCAATAACAACCCGCATCAATCTTGGTCTTTTCCATCATCCAGCTTATTGATGCGTTCGTTCAGTTTGGCCAGTTCCGACGTGAGCATGGCTGCCTGGTTTTTTAGTGTCTGCGCATTTTCCTGCGGTTCATCCTCCAAAGATGCTGCCGGACCAAACCCTGCGTAGGGTCCAAAACCGCCGCGCATGCCGAAAAACTGCCTGCCATTCGCGTATTGACCGCCGCCACGCCCGCCGCGCATACCCCAGCCGCCCCCTAACCGGTTATATCCCGGTTGGTTGGCACCACTACAGAATCCCATTTTTCTGCCTGTCATAGGGCCGAAACCCTGAGGCCCGCTTTGATCTCCTCTTGGCATAATAATTCCTCCTTTATTTTTTTTAAACCCAATGCCCTTCTACATCCGCTTCTGCTATGCTTTTCAACTGGTCGCTTTGATACTTTTCCATCACTTGCGCAATCGTCCATTGGCCTTCAAGCGTATATATTTTTATCCCTGCCGCATGGAGCGCGGCAAATGCTTTGGGACCGACATGCCCTGTCACCAAAACTTGAGCACCGGCCTTGGCAACATGCCGTGCCGCCTGAATCCCCGCTCCCTGCATCGCCTCCAATTGTTGCTGATTATCCATCGGACGCACATCCCCGGTTTCAGTATCCATTACGATAAAATAGTCTGCCCGCCCGAAGCGTGTTTCAAATAAAGCATCCATGGTTTTACCTTGTGATGAAACTGCGATTTTCATTTTATCTCATTCCTCCTTCTCTTCTTTTTCCGGCACATAGCCGGCCCACAATCCTTTTCTGTTTTCTGTATGCACCCGCCTGACCGCAGTTTTTCCACATTGTGGACACTGGCCCGGCCGAGGAGTTCCAAACGGCACTTCCCATACATGCTCGCAAGGGCGGCAGGCAAACTGGCGTTTCCCGCGGATGGCCACCGGGCCGCCTTCAATATTTAAACAGCCGCCTTCAACAATGACTTTGGCAGTTTTTTTATGCGCCGCTTCCAGAATTCTCCCAAACGTTTGCCGCGAAACATTCATGTGTTGGGCCGCTTTTTCCTGGTACAAACCCAAACAATCCGCCAAACGCAGGGCCTCATATTCATCCAGTGTCAAGACCACCTCAGGCAACGACTGCGCCGGAATCCCGGCCGATTTAAAGCGTTGGAATTGAGGTTTCCCGGCAACATTCCGGCAAAAACGGGGTCTGGGCATAGGCGCCTTCCTTCTTCAAAGCATTGACATATTATGAGCATATGCCCATAATATGTCAATGCTTTTTTTTAATATGTCCATATCCGCAACTCCTAAATTTTAACCTGTTTGATTAGTACAGGAAAAACCAAAAACACAGTTATAGAAAAACATTCCTTGCTTCTTTACTGACCCTATCCTGCGTTAAAACCGCACATGAACACTCAGTTTTCCTGTTTGGCTGGAATAGTTGTTGTCAGAAAAGGTTGAAGTAAATTGGGTTACTTTAAATTCGCCGGCCAGTTTGATATGCCCGGCCTTGGTCATTGGGTAGGCTGCAGTGAAGTTGTATTCCTGCCGATTCGTATCCGCAGCATTGGCACGGTTGGACAAACTAATGTTCACCAGTCCGCCCAGATCCAGGCGCTCATACATCCTGGCGTATATTGACAGTTTGATGCCATGGGTAATATTCTTTCCCGTCAGCAGAATTGTATTATCATAATAAGTTACATTTTCCTGATTGAGTGAATACCCCACACCGGGTGTGAGCTGGTTTAAAACTCCGGTTTTAAAAACAAACGGCACTTTTACATCACCCAGTATGTAATCAGTACTGTAATCATTATCATTATTCCGCTCATCCTGGTAATCAGCATGTTCATAGGAAGCGTTTACACAAACCATTCCGGCTTTGAAAAAACTATTGGCAGCATAGACCAGGTTGGCATTATCAATCAAAACGTTATCATTGCGATCTGTCAGTTTTGTCATTAAATTAATGCCCATTCCCTTGTAAAAGAAATCCAGTCCAACTTTGGGGGTAAAAGTAACCAAGGTGTCGGTCATGTCTCCGTTAACATTATTATTATAACGTTCGCCATACACATATGCTTTGAGCATCCGGTTAAATAAATATTTATACAGATTCCCCTTAATCACCAACTTATCCGGACTCGCAAATCCGGTTAAGGAGTTGAACTGACTGCCTACCCGTTCGAACTCGGCAAAGCCCCGAAAGCCCTGGTACTGAAAAAGATTTCGTAAAAACAGGGCAATGTCACTTGTCTCGTCACCCGTACTTTCATTCTTTTGAAAGACCTGGGAGAGCTCGCCTTCAAAACGAAAATCGCGGGAAAGGGTATACTTAAAATCCGCTCCGTAGATATTATTTTTCAGAACATTTAAAAGTCCGGTAGAGTCGGTGATACTTCCCTGATCATCGGCGGCATTGACATAATTGATCCCCACCTCCAGAGCGCGGCCAAAGAAACGTTTATTTACCCGAATACCACCGGCATAACGGGCAAAAGCGGCATTCTCCCGGGGCACCACTACCCGGCCGATAAACGGAGTCACCTGATAATCCATTAAGCTCACCTTGGCCATGGCACCGCGGGCTGTCTGTCCCATGGTATACCGGGAATAGGTGGTAAAAAAATCACCGGCTGTAATTTTGTTAAACCCGCTGCCGGTCTCGACCAAAAATTTCTGGAGCTCAAAATAATCCTGCCCTTTTAAATTCGGTTCATCGGTATACTTGGCAGTTGTATTGGCCCGGATATAAAAAGAATCGAAATTTTTAATAATTGATCCTGTTAAATAATGTTCGGAAAACAATCCCGGTGTTAGAATCGAACTACCTTCATTACCTTGTACGCTGTTGCTAATCACCGCAGAAGTAAGATCGAGATTGAGTATGTCCTTCTCCCCGATTTTTAACGCCTCCCCCGATGAAACAAACAGTAGCAGTCCAATAACAGCAGGAATAAATGCTTTGTTCATGGATGACCTCACCTTTTTAATGAAAATTACGTGATCCGGCCGGTTGATATTTGTACTTTATTCTAATGCTATACTCTATACTGCCATATCCATCGTCACTGCCAGTCATATCCAGCACTTCGAAAAGACCATATTTATTATCCAATGTCCGCACTGCGTAAGTATGCCCAACTGCGGGATTAATATTGTATCCATCACTGCCTATGTATTGTCCGTTATCTTCGGGAACAGTGGTTACGCTATCTATGCTGACTATCCCTAAATCCAGCGCACCGGAATAAGGCGGAGTGGTATGATTCATTAAAATCGCCGGCACTCCGTACGGTTCGACCAACATATCATGAGGATCATCAAAGCCAACAAAAGCATGCCCGGTAGCAAAAAGAAAGAGCCTGTCACCTGACGGTGACAAGGTCACCATCCCCGAGGGCAAGGGTGCTTGTACTACCTCCCCCTGGAGTACGTTGGAAAACATGCCAAAAAGAGTAGCCGATGATTTGAGCACTTGATTACGAACGCCGGTACTAATCACCATAACTTCCCATTGATTCTCTTTTACGGTTGAGTTGGTCCGCGTGTTTATATAAGATTTATTCCAGTGGAAATTAATCACAATGATACCTCGATCCATCTGCGCGATATCAACTACGGGCTGGATCCGGATATTATCGGCATTGCGGAAAAAATTCCTGAGATTTTGCTCCAGGGCGTAACGGTCGCCGTAATATTGATCAGAGATATGACGCATGAACAAGGCAACATTTTTGGTTTCATAGCTTTCTTTTAATTTGTCCAGGAGGGCTTGCGCAATTTCCTGATAAGTCTGATGAACATACTTGATTTTAATACGCGGAAACTCTTCCTGTAAGGAATGATCCCTCTCTTTATCCACTGCTTCACCGGAAATATAAAAGGTTTCATCACCCAGCGGAGCAAAGACCAACTCAAACATCCGGTTCCCGTTTTTATTATAAACAGCTGTCCGGCGATCGCCATTCACCTGAATAAATACTGTAGCAACATCACTGCCGCCATAAAACTCCGGTTTTTGATGGGTCCGGCGATGGAAATAATAAAATGACTTGGCAAAACCCCTGATCACAATCTTGCCGTTGACCAGACTATTTTTGTAGACTGTCACTGTGCCGTCTTGCAATGTATTCAGTGGTTGATCCTGAATAACGACATCCTCAATGACCGGTCTCGAGTCCTTTTTCCATTTAGTAATCAAGGGTTCTTTCATATCCCTTAATTTTTTAAGCATAGTCTCATTCTCACGGCACATGCCGTAAAACTTGCGAAACGTGTCCAGTTCGTCATAAATCTCCAGAATTTCTTCAATATCCTCGTTACGCGTTTGTCTGCCATTAAGCTTTTCCGCCTGACCCAACAGTTTGCTCAGCAAAACTTGGGCTGCCTGGTTATCCTCGTTTTTTTGAGCCTGGTACTTGTCAGCCTCACCATCCCGCTGCGCAGCCCTGGTAATAATTTCCTGATATAATACAAACACCTGTTCAATGGCTTTCAGTGTCTTTTGTTTCTTATCCGTACTGCTTTGATACCATTTTGCCCGGATGCGCACACCTTTTTCATCACCACTCCACTTCAGGGTAGTTGCATAGGTTTTTATGTATTGCTGAATTTCCTCATTAATCATAGTGATTTCCAGCATATCCTTATCCATTTTATTTTGAATGGCCCGGGCTTCTTCTGAAATCCGGCTATAATCAGCTGCGGATAATTGAGGAAAAACCTCTTTTTCCGTACCGTGAAAACGATTACTGATGGGAAAACCAACATACTCCGCCTGGGGATTGGGACGATTTTTACTAACCTGTTTTCCCTGCCAGTACCAAACTCCATAGCTAAGGAGCGTATCAATCTGTTTGTGTTTGTCCGCAAATTCTTTTTCAACGCTCTCATACTTTTCCTTCAAGCCGCTCCAGGCTTTGACAGCTTTGGTAATCGGACTCTCCACATTGTTGAGGATAAATTGGGTAATCGATTTCTTTACATCACCATTCTTACCCGCTCGTACCCCATTCACCGTCAGCGTGGCATCTGAATCCATTATCCCTTTAACTTTCTCAATCTTCCCAACCTGATTTTCCACCTCTGACTTGATGGAACCGCGTAAATTTTTAATTGCCGACAGTATGCCTTCCAAAGAAACAACCCACTCGGCAGCTTCTTCTGATTTGCGATTCACCTCATCAACCGCTTTATAATAAGGTGTGATATTTTGTTCTCGAATCTCTTTATCCAGACGATTCCAAAGCCCGGCATAAGCCTTCAGCATAGCGGTGGTTTTCTCTTTTTGCTTGGTAACTTTGACAATTTCCTGATTCAGTTGGGATACCACAATCATGAGCGCTTCGACATTCCATATCGTGGCTTTGGCATATAACTTCTGTTTTTTGCCGACATAATCCTCATCAAGATAGGGTTTTAAATTAGTGCGCGTTTGACTTAAACGCGTTTTCAGACTTTTAATATCCTGAATAATAGATCCGGCTGATTTGTGTTGACCTTTGACCGCTGCCACTGCTTTTTTATTTTCCTTATCCAGCGCTTCGGCTTGCTTTTGTTCTTGGTATTCCAACAACAAGTCCTCCGACGTACCGTCCCGGTTGTTGAAAATTTCTCCGTATTGGCGCAACACACTATCCAGTTTTCCTGATAAATTTTCTAAAGCGCGTAATCGTTTTTCCAGAGCTGCGGTCTTTTCTTTCTGGTTCTTAATTTGATCTTCACATATAGTGCCCGCTTCTTTCTCAAACTCTTTTATTGTCTCAAGTTGGGCTTGCAGTATATCAGCATCTTTTTCATACTCGGTCTTGGCACTGGTAATCCGGGCATAGGCATGATTTGCACAAATCCTGAGCGCACCGCCTTTGGAAAAATCAAAGTGATCAATAAAAACCTTGACTGCTTCCCGCACAACATTGGCCTTAAATTGTTTTTTCAGTTTTGCGACAACAACATTGGTTTGCCTTTGCTTTTCATCCAAACGCTCCTTTTTATCAACGCTGCGCTTGATTTCAGCTTTGGTCTTTTTAATTGCCACAAGATAGGGATTGACTGCCTTCACCCCATTGGGTTTGTATTTCGGAATTTCCGCACGAATATTGGCAAGGGATTGACTAATCGCCTTGCAGCGGGCAGCCAGATCGTTAATCTTTTGCTTACCGGCTTGCAGCCCGGCAGCACCTTTGAGAGCCTGTCGGCTTAAAACAACATTGGCGGTATCATAGACTTGTACACCTACCGCATTGATCTGACCCTGGATGGCGTTGTACCTACCGTGGATATCAGAACTGCCCCGGCAAATCGAGCATGCCAGGCTGAATGTGAATAATAATAGAATTAACTTTTTCATAATCCCCCCAATACGCAACTATGCATTATTAATCGGCAAATTAAGAAAAGGCATAAGTAATGCAAGCGGAACGTTCCAATTTCACAGCTTAAGTTCTTCCGGATTTACCGTTTTTTTCAGAACCGGCTATTTAGGCGCCGGGGCATACAATGAATCAAATCATTTTTCAGCAAAACGGTATCTTTTTATAGAATATTTCAAACCATTTTCTTCACCCGGGCGAATTTCCTCAACCATTGTAAAAGCACTATACTCCGGAAAAAAGGCATCACATTCAAATGCATGCTCAATTTCCGTAATAATCAATTCCTCTAATGCAGGATGTGAAAATGCTTCCGCATAAATACTTGCGCCGCCAATGACAAACATGTCTCCGCCAAAGGATTTCGCGAGATCAAGCGCTGCTTGCAATCCATCGGCCGTGTTCGGTGCAGAACATTTTTCAGGATGCCGGGTAATGACAATATTTTCACGCTCCGGCAGCGGACGAAATTTCTCCGGAATGGAGTCCCAGGTTTTCCTGCCCATGATGACACAATTGGGTTTATCCAAGTTCTTTGAAATCGTGGTCTGCTTAAACCACTGCATATCGCCTTTTAAGCGCCAGGGCAATTGATTCCCTTGACCGATCCCCCGTTTAGCATCCACTGCGACAATGATTTTAAATCCCATGATCAGACCGCAATCGGAAAAACAATTTTAGGATGGGATTGATAATCAACCAGTTCAGTCTGGTCATACTGCCAATCAAAAATAGAGATAAAGGATTTGGTCTCAATACGCGGTAAGGATAAGGGCTCACGCTTGAGCTGTTCTTTCGCGCCCTCGATATGATTTTCATAAATATGCACATCACTTAACATACCGGTGACCATGCCTTCCTTGAGTCCGGCTTCTTTAGCAAGCAAATGGAGTAAAATGGCATAGGAAGCCAGGTTAAATGGAATGCCCAGCATCAAGTCGCAGCTGCGCTGGAACCAGGTTAAATTCAACTTATTCCCGATCACCACCAGATGAAAAAGAACATGACAGGGCGGCAAAGCCTGATGCGGCAGTGCGAGCGGATTCCATGCCGATACCAGCATCCGCCGGTCCTGCGGATTGGTTTTTAAGGTTTCAACCACTTGCGCAAGTTGGTCAACACCCTTTTTCACATCATCAGATTGTCCAAAATGACGCCATTGAAATCCATAAACCGGACCCAGATCATTTTCTTCCATCTGGATTCGTTTGCGTTCCTCATCCGGGGTGCCTTCCGGAATATGGTCAGGCGAACACCATTCATCCCAAATATGGCAGCCGCGTTCTTTGAGCCAGTTTTTATCGGTCAAGCCTTTGATAAAAAATTCCAGCTCTACGCGAACGGACTTGAATGCCATTTTCTTGGTAGTCAGCAAGGGAAACCCGTCCGCCATATCATGCTGCAACATTGCCCCGGCCAGCGAGAGCGCCTTCACACCGGTCCGGTTCTGCTTTACATCCCCTTCCGTTAATACTTTTTTGACCAATTCAAGATACTGTTTCACCCAACATCTCCTCTAATTAAAACAAAGTGTTTTTTCTCAACAAAACTACTATTCTTCTTTATACCGTCTAAAACTCCGTGGAATTAGTTTGTCATAACTTGTTTCCCGCAACGCCTCATCCGCCGGAAACCAGCGAAGATCGGGATCGAGTATCTTGTAGGACGAATGCGGAAAATCAGGATGAATGGTCATTATTCAATATCCTGAATAATTTTTTTGATTGTATCGGCAAGAGGTTTTATCTGGTGTTTGCAGACCCAAAAGATTTCTTCAGCATCTATATCAAAATAATGGTGCGTAATAATGTCCCGCATTCCTTTGGCGCCTGTCCAGTCTATTTCAGGGTATTGCTTCAAGAGTTTGTGATCCGTAATTTTATCAATTTTTTTCAGACTTTCGCCAATGGCAATAATCATCATACAAATACTGTCTAATTTATCTATACCGTCCGGAGTATCAGTAAAATCGCTAACCGCGCTAATCGGCTCAAAACGTCGGATCACTTTTTGAATCGCATCATAAATCTGCCGCAATACATCTAAAATTATTTCTTTATCATACATACACAGCTTCCTTTTCAATCCGTTTTTTTAAAAAAGGATTCATTCTTTCACGAAGTCTCACAATGTCTACATGCTGGTGGAGTTGTTTCTCCAAATCTTGTTTTATATGCACGATGTTAAAGGGGTCCGGGATTTTAGTTTCAAGAAAAACATCCACATCGCTTTTATCAGTAGCCTGGTCTCTGGCAACAGAACCAAAAATGCCCAACACCAAAATGCCGTATTTTTCAGCATCCTTTGCTTTAAATTCTTTGAGTATTTTAATAACATCGGAACGGGACATACTTTTTGCTCCTATAATTTAATTTTACTTTTTACCATCTTTCCATTTATCGCAGATTTGTTTATCACGCTTTTGTCTGTTTCCGCAAAGAATCAATTGCAGCTTTGATAGCATTCTCATCTTTTGATTTTGCCCATTCATCCCAAAAATCAACTGTAGCGCTTTTTGGCTTTACTTTTGGTTCTGCAACTTTTATTCTACTGGGCAATAATGAAGCATCACCAACAATCAACGCCTCACCAATATCAAGTATTGGCAATAATTCAGCGAAATTACCTAAACTATCGGGAAAAAGACGCTTTATTACAGACTGATCTTCAGCATTAGTTAGTCTCATAGCAATGAAGTTATTGCTTTGGCTTAAAACAGTACGGTTTACATCTGCCGGGCGTTGACTAACCACAACTAAACCAATGCCATATTTCCGACCTTCTTTCGCTATTCTTTCAAAGTTACTTAATGCAGATTCATCAATAGTGGATTTAGGATTTTCTGTTATATAAAGGTGCGCTTCATCACAAAATAGCGCAATAGGATGCCTATCTGCCTCTTTTGTCCATTGTTGAATAGAAAATATAACTCTTGCTACCAATCCGATAATCAAAGGTAAAATATCAGACGGAACTTCTGCAAAATTAATAACTTTCACTCCTTTTGCGCCCTTCTCAAATCCCATTAGTTTTTGACCGAATTCTTCAAACCATTCATACTTCTGCAAATCAGCATTTGAGCTGAATAAAAAGTTAAGCCTTTTATCGCTTTGTTTTGTTTTTAGTCTTTGAATAAATCTTGTTAGTTTCCCAAACAAAGGGCCTTGTTTTTCAGTTTTCGCTCCAGGAACCATTTCTTTATCAAAGTTATCCAATTCAGTTATAACTTTATCCAACGCATAAGGTAGCGGACTATCAATGGTAAAATTACTTAAAATATCGGTTTTATTTTCATAATTAAGTTTGCTTTTCTTTGCGTTGATTACAGCGTCAAAAAAAACCCTTGCTTGATTGGGAGCATTTTGGTCGCTCCTGTCCAGCATCATGGCTATCATCTCTTCATATGTAAGCAGCCAATAGGGCAAAAAGATGTTGTTTCCAACATCACTATCGCCTGGTCCGGCAATTTTCAAGTGCTCAATGCTTTCAATTTCATCGGCCAACGGTTTGTACTCACCGTGAATATCAAATATCAAAGCATTTGCAGATGGCAGACTTGCGACTTGTTCAATAAGCCTTGCTACACTCCAGGACTTACCTGAACCGGTACTGCCCACAATAACAGCATGACGCTGAAAAAACTTATTTCCATCCAGCCAAGCTTCGGCTTCATCATCCAAGGTATATTTTCCCATAGATAATGGATTCTTATTCTCGGCTGCTAACGTAGAAATCGCTCGCATGAATTGAGTTAATTTCTCACTGCTAATCACAAAGCATTCGGCATTAATTTCCGGGACAGTTTCCAGTGTACGTTTAAACACATTTGGCTTTGTCCCTACTTTGTCAATATGCGTTCCTATCAGAGTAATTTTTACTACATTCTCAACAATAGTCCCTTCATCAGGCATATCTTCATCAATTGGATTGGAAGATGCTTTTCTCATGATTTTAGTAACTAATCCTATAAGAAATTGTCCTACTTTACTGCTTCTTAATGCTACCAGATGATTAACCTGTAATTGTCTGAGTTTTTCTTCATTTCCAACTCTGACTACAACTGTTGCTGTATCAACACTTTCTACCAATCCAATAGCATCATCACTTTCATAATTAAAAATACTCATACTATTCTCCTTAAAACCAAATATTCAAAAAATTGTTTAATTGCCAAATATCACCGTCTAGAACATCCGTATTATTTCTATTGTCCTCAAAATAATGTACCCTAGTTTTATTGCTTTTGTCATCTTCTTCCAAAACAATTGATTTAACCTGATTATTTAGTAATATTTTTTTCCCGTTATCTGATATTTTTTTTGTTATCGCTACAATCGGTTTTCCCTTTTGCTGTACCTGGTGAATTAACTTTGGTTGAATATGCTCATCATTAAAACCATAACCAATACATAGAAAACACGGTGCCTGCTCCAATGCCTCATCTGCTTTGCTCATTACAGTTCTGTATGGTTCATTGTGCGTTCGTTGATATTTTTCGATTCCAGGAGTCACTATCAAAGGAATGCTATTTTCGGGAATTTCTTTAGCTAATGGTGATGAAAAAGAAGTACTATTTTGCCTATTGAACCAATCCAATGAACCATGCACTTTCCAAATATCAATTCTGTTCTGACTCGAACAGTTCTGAAGATAATTTTGATTAAAATTCAAAATATACTTCCCTGAAAAGCCAGTATGAATATTTGCATCAGCTAAGTCTGCTGCATATTCTGCAACTCTGTCATAATTGGTTGTTATTATTTTTAAATGCTTAGGATGCGATTGAAGTAATTTTAAAAATAAATCTTTAAGGAAAAACCCGCTTGTATCTTTAACTATTTTTTTATAGAAATCCAAATCTTTCCCATTAACTAGTTTCCAGGTCTCGGCCACAACTCTACCAACCAAATTTTGAGATAACTGAACATTTTGCAGTGCTTGTTCTAAATTATTTGTCTTTTCCAACTCTTCTAAAAAATTAATCCATTCTGTTGTTTTATCAATAATCGTACTCCTCAAATTTTCAGCAAATTCATCCATTGATGGCAAACCAAAAGGAATGGTCGCTCCTGTACCAAGTATTACAACCGGTTGTTTCTCCAGATATTTTTGAACCATCTTTGCAAACTTATTTTTTTTATCTTCCAAAATATTTTTTTCTGTATTAGAGGCTCCCTTCATACCCTCACCTCAATAATCTTCATAGTGTCATTGCCGAAGATATCCACAACTTTAACCGCAATTTTTGTCCGTTTTTTCGAGCAGGGATAATAAGCGGATTTCAATTCCAAAGAGCGGTCTTTTTTTGTGCGGAAGCTCTGCCATTCATTCTCGAAAACAAAATCTCCGGTCCAGACTTCCTCAACCTCGCCGGAGGCCTCGTTCTTTTGGCGCACGATCTCCCGTTTTTCATTGTCTGTAAGATTTAAAGGCATGCTGTTATTCCCTATTTTTCTTTAAAAGCAAACATAAAAGACGGTATAAACCAGTTCATTAACTCAACTGCTTATTGTAATCAGCTCCCACGCCATTTATAGCGATGGCGTTCAGTGCCGCTCTTGCACTATGCTGCTATTTTAACGCCTTCACGCCTTGCCATTTCAATAATAATCCGTTCATCATTTTTTTCCCATTCTTCCACACCGCAAGGGACCGGTTCTATCCGGCTATCGGTACGTGCGGCTGTCCGCCATAACCGGTTAATATCTTCATATGAGTAACTTCCATCGTATTTCCTCGACACAACGATTAAGTCAATATCACTCCATTGATTTGATTTGCCACGGGCATAAGAGCCAAAAAGAATGCCAAATTGAACAGGAATCCCTTCTTCGCACAGTCTGGATAAATATTTTTTTACGCTTCCAACAATGCTGCTGTCAACCATTTCAAAACCTCCTCGCTTTGCGCCAACTTTTCCCGGCATTCTTCCCCGGATACTTCATCTACTACAGGATCCGGGTAACGACCTGCCAGATTGTAGCGATTCATATCCGCCAAAATATCGATATATTTGTCCGATAATTCCAATTGTGCTGTTTCAGCCAACCGATTGAGATTATGTAGCAAAGGTGCTATCGCCAGCGTTTTCCGGCACACATGCGCTTTCAATATTTTTTCCAGAGCCAAATGTACGTGAAATAAGCACTGGGTATAAAACTTATCGCGATCCAATGATTTTGCGGCCAATAATTCTTTTTCCGCCCCGATCTGCCAATATTGGATTTGTTTGGCAATATCCATCGCGTTTACCCCCAATATATTTTATTGATGTATTGTAAACAGTTCTCCTTGAAAAGAAAAGTATTTTTACCGGGAGCAATATCCCCCTTGAATCATCATACATTCCACATATCCTTAAAACTCCGCGCTCTGATACGCGCGCGGAAACGGAATCACGTCCCGAATATTCTGAATACCCGTGATAAACTGAACCGCCCGTTCAAATCCCAACCCAAATCCGGCATGAGGTACAGTTCCATATTTCCGCAGATCAAGATACCACCAGTAATCTTTCGGATTAAGTTTGGCGCCTTCAATTCTCGACAAAAGTTTATCGTAATCGTTTTCACGCTCACTCCCGCCAATTATCTCACCCAATCTCGGCACCAGGACATCCAGTGCGCGAACCGTTTTGCCGTCAGCATTCAGTTTCATATAAAATGCCTTAATTTCTTTTGGATAGTCCGTCACCATAACAGGCTTTTTAAAAATCATTTCTGTTAAATATTTCTCATGCTCCGATTGTAAATCCACGCCCCAGGAAACAGGAAATTCAAATTTTTGACCGCATTTTTCCAATTGCGCAACCGCCTCAGTGTATGAAATGCGTTCAAACGGTGTTTCAACAATATGCTCCAAAGTCGTGAGCAATGACTTATCCACCCACTGATTGAAAAATCGGATATCTTCTTCACAATACTCCAGTACATACTTGATAATGTACTTTAAAAATGCTTCCGCCATATCCATGTCGCGGTGAATATCACAAAACGCCATCTCCGGCTCGACCATCCAAAATTCCGCCAAATGCCGGGAGGTATTGGAATGCTCAGAACGAAAGGTAGGACCAAAGGTGTAGATATCCCCTAAGGCACTGGCATAAATTTCTCCTTCCAATTGTCCGCTCACGGTCAAACCTGTTTTCTTCCCGAAAAAATCCTGGGTATAATCCACCTGCTTATCCTTCATGGGTACCTGTTCCAGGGGCAACGTGGTAACCTGAAACATTTTCCCTGCACCTTCGCAATCACTGCCGGTAATAATCGGGGTATGAGTATAGTGAAAGTTCCGTTCCTGAAAAAATTGATGAATGGCCATACTCAACTTGCTGCGCACCCGCGTCACCGCGCCAATCGTATTGGTTCGCGGACGCAAATGCGCGATCTCCCGCAAAAACTCCAGAGAATGCCGCTTTTTCTGCAAGGGATAGGTCTCCGGGTCGGCAGTACCGTACACCGTTACCGCCGTTGCCTGCAACTCAACTGTCTGGCCTTTTCCCTGCGAAGCAACCAGCACACCTTCCACCCCCACACTGGTACCGGTGGTTAATTGCGGAACAATTGCCATATAGTCGTCCATGGATTGATCAAGTATCACCTGAAGATTCTTCATACACGAGCCATCATTGAGTTCAATGAAGGAAAATGTTTTGCTCTCCCTTTTGGTCCTGATCCATCCTTGCACCAACAGCGATTGCTGCTTCGGATCCATCACTAGAATTGTTTTAATTTTTTCAGGTTCCATTGTATGTCTCCATATTAAAATTATGTGTCCGCCAGTAGTGTCACCTATTCATGCAACACAATACATATTTCAGTTTCAACCCGCATATTATCAAAATCACTACTGTCCAAATTAACATATCACACTGTTTTAAAATTGTTCTAAAAACAATCCGATTCGCCCCTGTATTTTCTAATCAAACAGTAATATATCAAACTATTATTAAATTACGCAAGCCTGCTCACAACATCCCCGTCAAATACCGGCACGTCCCGGTATCTAAAATTTCATTGATGATTTTTTCCGTAACCGGTCCCACACCGGAAAGAGTACGTAATGAATTCTTTTTTTCCTTAATTGATCCTTCCAATTTTGATATCGAATAGGCCGCATAACCATAAGGTGATTTTTTCCCTTCCGATTTCAACAAATAATCCAGATGCTCCAGCATCACCATGACCCGGTCGTTATCCGAAAGAAATTTTGTGTATATCGCAGGCGGCATGCGCCTTGCAAGTTTATATTTTCCCGCCAACCTATTGAATCGCCGCTGAATTTCCATGGCGTAATCAGGCTGTGCATTTCCCCAGATATCACCGGTGTATATTTTATCGTACAGAGTTTGCAGACCGGGATATTTTTTTCCAAGAACATCCCGAAAATGATCCTGCTGAGCACCGGCCTTCAATGTCATGCCGCCAAAAAGCACAAAACCAACCCCAACCTCACGGGCTTGCGCTAAAGACTCTGACATTTCCTTTTCAGTATCTGTAACTCCGGGAATCACCGGCAGAAGAAACATCCCGGTTGCCAATCCGGCTTTTTTCATTTTCGCCAATACTGAAAGTCGCTTGGTAGGCGGGTCGCAGCCAGGTTCAAAAACCGCACTGACATTATCATCTGTGGAAGAAAAGCTCATACTGACCAGCACACGCTGCGTTCGATTCATCTCCACCAACAGAGGTAAATCGCGTTCCACCAAAGTCGACTTGGTTAACAAATGAACAGGATAATGAAACTGCTGAATAATACGAAGAATAGGGGATGCTAATTGATAGTGCTTTTCTGAAGGTTGGTATGTATCCCCCACGCCGCCGCCAACTAAAATGAAAGCGCGCTTCATAGGTTTGCGCTTCCGGCCGGGGTTCAACGCTTTTTCCAATAATTCAGGGGCATTCGTTTTCACAACCACATCATGCCCAAACTCACCCTCAACCCGGTATTTTTCCGCCCGGCCGTCGCAATAGGCACAATTATGTGTGCAGCCGCGGTATAAATTCATGCCATAACCGGACAAAAACCATGAATCAACTTTTTTATATTTGATTAGGATACTTTTGGCAAGTGTTTCATGTATTGGCATTATCTTGCTCTAATTTCAACAATCTTTTCTTCCCCGGAATTCCTCCGCCATAGCCAACCATTTCGCCATTGCTTCCAATATTCCGATGACAAGAAATAATCAACCCAATTGATTGACTCATTTATGAAATACGTCTATTGGCACCGATGCACACAACCCGTAATCTTCCCAAACGATGCTTACTCATCAGATTCACCGTATTTTTTTATCATGATGAGCTGATTATAATTTTTCAGACTTTCATATTTCACCTGATCCATCAATTGGTTGACCAAGAACCCGCCCACACCGCGTTTGGATCCTTTGGCAATATTGGCTTTCACAGAAATATTTTTTCGCTTGGTGACATCAAACGGGTCACCATAATCCCGGATCTGAATTTTAATCTGTTTTTTTTGAAATTCAATTTTTAACCGGAGAATCTGCCACGGGTCAAAATCATTGCCGTGTTCAATAATGTTGAGCAGTACTTCCTCCACAGCCAGGGCCACTGCATTGGTGGTCACATCATCCATTTCTTCTTTCTGACAAATACTGCTGATCATTTGGCGCAAAACGCCAAGATAATTAACGTCCGCATTGATCTTAACCTCAATCCCTTTGTACCGGGATTTACGCCGTTTGGCGGTGCTCCCCGGCTTAAGGGTAATGATATGTCCCCAGTCATCCACCGTAAAGGTTTCATCACATTTTTCACAACGGTACACTTCCGGTATTTTGACGATAATCTCAGTTGCACAAGTGCTGCAGTTGACGCGCATGGGAAACTGCACGGTTTTCCCCGGAGTTTTGATTTCAACAGCGACCTGCCCTTGATGCTTGCCATCAACAACCTTCAGTGCAACCTGCCCCGAAGCCGTAATCTTGATTTTGCCCTGCCAAACACCATTTTGAAAATCACCAATTTCATTAGGAAGCACCATGCCCTCCGGGACATCCAATGCGGGACGGCCGGCATAATCTTTGACAACATCATTATTTTTTTCTTTGGCCTCGATTTTAATGATGAAGTCCTCGCCCGAAAAAACTTCCGAGGATATCACGCTCATATCAAAGTGATCAATATCCTCCTCAACCTCTTCGGCCGCCGACCATTCCGTCAAGGCTTCCTCATTGTCATAAAACTCCAGCATGTCATCCAGCCCAATGGACTCAAAAATTTTCATAATTTTTTTGGAAACCCGGCAGGCTTTGATGTCCCCGCTTTCCTCCGCCCGGAATTCCTGGAGCATTCCCACAAAAATACCCACCCCGGCCGAACTGATATACTCCACCTCCGCAAGATCCACCACCAAACGGTGATGCCCCTGTTCCAGCAATGCTTCCAATTCCCTCTCAAAAACCGGCGCAGTCTCGGAATCAATGGATCCCTTGACAGCCAATAGGGTCACACCGGAAAGATGTTTGCTTTCATGTTTGGTCATTTCAATCGGTTGGCTCATGAGTGGTTTCTCCTTATCATAATCATCATTGCGGGTCGCGAAACATCCCACAAAAATGCAGTACCATCAGGCCGGGATATACCTGTGTATTTTTATCGGCTTGATTTCTTGACGGTTTTCATGCCCCACTTTGATTTCGAGGCTTTAATTTTGTTTGTTAACTTATTTAATAAACGATTATCACCAAACGCCCGGGCCATTTCCAAATGATTAATATCATCAAAGGTCCCAAAGGTCCCGACCACCAAGCGAACCGCCTCTTCCGAGGCCGGAGCATCCAAAATAGTGTGGGCGATCATCTGGGCATGGTACTGAAATTGTTCCGCAATGGCTTTGGCCCATTCAGGATTTTTGGCAAGCGCACTCTCGAATTCATTGACATATTGTTTATATTTTTCTTTTTGGCCTGCATAAACAAAGGTGTTTACTTTTTCTTTAAAAACTTCTCCGGCTTTTCCGGGTAAATAGGGATATTTCCGGAGATACGTATCCACCATAGTGATCTGAACTGTTTTTAAGCTGATTTCAGCAATCTCACCCATATCCTTTTTCTTGATCACTATTTTATTTTCTTCCTTCTTCTGATGCTGATTATAGATGGCGATAGCCTCAACACAAGCATCATACCAGTCCTGACGTATGCTTTCAAATCGTTCGCTCAATTCAATATAAATCGGATTGGCTGCCTGATTAGCGGCAGCTGATTTCCCAACAACTGCTGCTTGCTTGGCCTCTTCTTCTCCAGCTTGCTGTTTAGCTTCCGCTTCTTCATCCTGCTGCTTAGCTTCCGCTTCTTCATCCTGCTGCTTAGCTTCCGCTTCTTCATCCTGCTGCTTAGCTTCCGCTTCTTCATCCTGCTGCTTGGCTTCTGCTTCTTCAGCCTGCTGCTTGGCTTCCACTGCTTCAGCCTGCTGCTTAGCTGCTGCTCCTTCAGCCTGCTGCTTAGCTGCTGCTTCTTCAGCCTGCTGTTTGGCTGCTGCTTCTTCAGCCTGCTGTTTGGCTTCCACTTCTTCAGCCTGCTGCTTGGATGCTTCTTCTTCAGCCTGCTGTTTGGATGCTTCTTCTTCAGCCTGCTGCTTAGCTGCTGCTCCTTCAGCCTGCTGCTTAGCTGCTGCTTCTTCAGCCTGCTGTTTGGCTTCCGCTGCTTCAGCCTGCTGCTTAGCTTCCGCTTCTTCAGCTTGCTGTTTGGCTGTTGCTTCTTCTTCAGACTTCTGCTTGGCTGCTGCTTCTTCTTCTTCGGCCTTCTGCTTGGATGCTTCTTCTTCAACCTGCTGCTTGGATGCTTCTTCTTCAGCCTGCTGTTTGGCTTCCGCTGCTTCAGCCTGCTGTTTGGCTTCCGCTGCTTCAGCCTGCTGCTTAGCTGCTGCTCCTTCAGCCTGCTGCTTAGCTTCCGCTTCTTCAGCCTGCTGCTTAGCTTCCGCTTCTTCAGCCTGCTGCTTAGCTTCCGCTTCTTCAGCCTGCTGCTTAGCTTCCGCTTCTTCAGCCTGCTGCTTAGCTTCCGCTTCTTCAGCCTGCTGCTTAGCTTCCGCTTCTTCAGCTTGCTGTTTGGCTGTTGCTTCTTCTTCAGACTTCTGCTTGGCTGCTGCTTCTTCTTCGGCCTTCTGCTTGGCTGCTGCTTCTTCTTCAGCCTTCTGCTTGGCTGCTGCCTCTTCTTCGGCCTTCTGCTTGGCTGCTGCCTCTTCTTCGGCCTTCTGCTTGGCTGCTGCCTCTTCTTCGGCCTTCTGCTTGGCTGCTGCCTCTT